>PBRN01000092.1:0-7022 GCA_002725955.1 Pseudobdellovibrionaceae bacterium | reverse complement strand
TNGTTTTTGTTAANTNATCAATGTNTNNCAAGCATTANNCTACTNNTTGNAAATTCAATGATTTTAANCANGTTATTTTATTTTTCTTAACTNTGNTCCAAAGANTNTNNTNTATANCTGCATTGTTTTTTTCANTTNTGANTTAATTNTCTTNAGTTTTTTATNGTTAAGCCGACACTTCTCAACGGACCNAAACTGAAGGNATACTATGAATCANGCAGCGCAGAAATCGCCATACNANGATAAAGAGATGATGGCCCCNCGTTTAGAAAACTTACTNAAGTTACTAGATGCAGCGCGNTATATGGGTGTGGAACGAAACATTGATCGTNTGCTTATGTANTTAGTTAAGCAAGGCACNGANGCTTGTGAGGTGGAACGGAGNTCNATNTTCCTTTTAGATGAAAAGGCAGGNGAAATCTGGTCAAAAATAGCACTAGAAGAAGACGAGGTCATTCGATTTCCTAGAGGTAGAGGTATTGCTGGTGAATGCATTGATAGTCAGAAGATTATAATGATTCCCGANGCCTATCAAGATCAACGNTTTAATCGTGATGTAGATAAACAAACAGGNTTTGTGACNAAGAGNATTTTGACGGTTCCCATGACCAATTTGATGGGGAAAACTATNGGTTGTTTTCAGTTAGTAAACAAGCTTGATGGANANTTTTCAGNTATAGATGAAAGCTTTGCTTTGGCNTTTGCCTCCCAGGCTGCAGTGGCAATAGAGTCGGCAGTTCAGTANACTGAGAAATTAGCNGTGATCAAAGACCTNCAGGAAACACAAGAGCATTTAGCTCAAAAAGTAGAGCAACTTCAGGTNGTCTATGAAATTGAAAAGAGTTCCACNAAAGGAAATCTAGAAGATTTTTTAGAAGGGGCGATTAATCAGGTTTCTCATGCTTTAGCAGTTGAGGGCGGNAGCTTTTACTTNTTAGCNAANAAAAGATTTGACTANATNGCTACCAAAGGTACTGCNGATAAAAAAAGTTATAAGAAACACTATCTGATTGANGAAATTTCAAAAAAACATCCATGCTTTGAACAAAAAGGNCCTNTNTCNTGGATTAATGATAATCATCCGTATCTGAATGAGGTTAGTAGTTTCGTAGANCTAAATATNAAATGCGTATTATCAGTACCGATTATGAGTGATAAATCTGAGGANGGTGANACTGAGGTCCAAGGTATTCTGGAAATCTATAGNTCNTCAATGGAAGATTTTAGCATGGAATACNTNGANTTTGTCACCATTGCTACTCGTCAGATAGCAGCGGCATTAGAGAAACGACGTCTATTGNCAGAAAGGCTTAAGTCAGATCGGTTAGCAACCATTGGCCAACTATCTAGTTCAATTATTCATGANTTTAGAAACCCGATGACAGCAATCCGNGGTGTTGCTCATATGCTTTCCTCGAAAGATGATCTGTCGCGCGAGAGGGCTTCAAAATATAGNAAAATGTTGAAGAGNCAGGTGGGNCGNTGNAATAGCATGATCGAAGAATTGCTNAGTTTTGCNCGTGGTACCAGTGAATTTAGCTTTGCTTCNATACCTTTGACTGAANTTATTGAAGAAGTAAAATTCCTATTAGAAATCGAATTGGAAGAAGCNACACACATTACTCTGAATGTGGATTGTCAATATAATGGTGANGTNAANGTTGATAGGGATAAGTTTATTCGGGTAATNTTTAACCTGACGGGTAATGCTTTGGATATTATGAAAGAAGGTGGNACNCTNTCGATTAATGCGCTCGAAGCTCCTAATGGCCAGGTTCATATTAAANTTAGAGATACTGGTCCAGGGGTTCCAGAAGATATGAGAGAGACTCTCTTTAGTCCNTTTGTNACTGCAGGTAAGAAAAATGGNACGGGTTTAGGNCTCCATATCGCCCGCTCNATTATTAAAAATCACGAGGGCCNTTTGTTTCTTGATAGTACGGTGACGAGCGGAGCTTGTTTCGTCATTTCNCTTGANCCCAAGGCGAACCCCAGAAGNGGTGGTATGTCAATAAAATGAGCTAAGCTCACNCTCNANGANTTAGATCNACTCCCAAAAATTAATCACCNCAGCCTTATTGACTNNGTTTGTTTGTCGTNACTGCTGAAANTAGNATAATCAAAATTCCCNGGANCANGCCTGTNTGTTAGAAAAATTAAACAACTTATTGANGTNACTTCTTAAAAATAACNCTATTATTNCTATGCATTTAAATAGCTTANGNCTGAATGTAGATCATGCAAAAAAATCTTACGGATCTTCGCTGATCCCTATGTTAGGTTCCANTACGCAGGAGCTACGGCACTGGTCTGTTTATGTTTTAAATGAACATTTTCATGNGGCGATCCTGAGGGGGAATAATGGATGCAGCATTAATCAATATTCGTGAAGCAACTCCAGNAGATAATAAGAGTCTGGTGGANTTGGTTAAAACNTCCCCTATGGAAGGGATGGTNTCAGCTTATGTAGATCGAGACCCTGACTTTTTTGCCTTACCNAGGATGCAAGGTGANCATTATCGCATGTACGTAGCAGACTATGACGGGCGAGTGGTGGGNTGTTTNNCTCAAATAGAGAGAACCGANCTATGGAANGGNTCTCAAGAAAAAGTTATTTATACNGGTGACTTAAGGATCCATCCAGAGTTTCGAAGTTTAAAGATTATTAAAGCCTTTGCCAAGAANCATATGGAAAGACTTCGCATCAAAAATTACCATCATGGTTTGGCNGATGTGATTAAGGGCAATAANGCTGGAGAAGGGGTNCAGCATCTTCTCAGTGAAGTCGTTGATATCGAGCCTGCAGGCACGGTTCACTTATATCAGGTTTTACCAGTGATCCCTCCCCGGGTGAGCGGCGAATATCAATACCGTCAAGCCACTCAGGATGATTTTCCTGCAGTCGTGAACCTTCTCAAGGAGTGCTACGTCGGTTATAACGGTACTCCTGACTTTCAATCTAATAGCTTTAAAAAACAATTTCATCTTCACCCTTCTTTTTGTGTAGAGTCGCTTTGGATCGCTGAGAAGAATGGCACTATTGTTGCTTGCTCAGCTCTCTGGGATCAGGAAGATTTTCGCCGAACAGTTGTTATGAAATATTCCTCAGCACTGAGTACCGTGGTCCAAGGTTTTAAGTTAGTCAGGCCGTTGCTCGGTATTCCTAAGATTCCAGCTAAAGGTGATCCTCTAAAGTATGTGTTTATAAGATATCCTGGCTGTATTCCTGGTGAGGAAGAAGCTCTGAAGAATTTGATCCGCAAGCAAGTAAAAATGGTTAGAGAACAAATGAAATATCATTTTGTTTGGATTAGTTTTCACGAGCAGGATCCTTTAAAGAAAGTAATTAATGGCTTACTAAAAACCAAGGTAGAGGTGAAAATGTTTCATCATTTACCTAAGGATATGGATCAAGCTTCGAGATCTGTCATGGATATAGGTATTCCGTGGGCCGACTTTTCTCTTGTCTAAATTAGCTATAATTTATGTTCGTTTTCTGACGATGATTGATCGGCAGAAAGATCCCCCATGCGACCCCGATGACGAAACCCCAGGCGTGCGCAGCATAACTAACGTTCTCCTGATACTGACTGGGTATCAGAACTACTAGGACAAATGCAATTGATCGCATCCATTTGTCCTTCCTCGTGTATTGTTTGGCTGATCTTCCCCAACAAGATAGCCATAATCCGATCATACCGTATAGCATGCCGGAAGCCCCAATGAGCTGGATACGATCCGGCATATTCCAGAGTGTGGCGATCGTTGTCAGGATGCCAATGGCGATTGAGCTGACAGGGAAAGCTCTTAAGCCAAAATCATTACGCAAAAAGAAAGCAAATGGAACCAGCAGAAAAGAGTTAGAAAGAATATGACCGATGTCACTGTGTACAAATAAAGTGGTAACCAGGCGCCATAATTCTCCCTGGTAAAAGATGCTTTCTTTGGAACCGGCCAGTAAATAACCTACGGGACTGTGCCAATACAATAAGCTGATTATAGCGCATAAGCCAGCCCAGCCGATAGCACTGATAAAATGTCGTATTTCTGGGGTAGGGGGCTTGATTGCGTTGACTGGGTCTGCGGCAAAGTCTTCGGGCTTATAATCTCGGTATGGTCCTTCCCAGGTTCCACTATATTCTGGAAAAGTCCACTCTGTATGACTGTTGTTAGCATCCTTTTCTGTGTCCAAAATAGCCTCCTGTGCATTTAATATGAGGGCTGAATTGATTTTGTCTAGGTGGGGACGACAAATTAATTCTGTGAAATGTCATAATTCACAACTTATTTCTCTCTTTTTCTCTCTTTTTTGCTCTTAACACACTGAAATATATGGATTTTACCTTTTACATTTCTGTGACAAAGGTTCGACAAGGGTGTTACTTTTAAGGCCGATATATCTTTTGTAGGCTAGGTATAGATGGTTAATGAAGAGGAGAGCCGTTTATGTTTGCAAAAGATGCAAAGCCAGTCATCGACTGGACCACAATTACCTTAATGACGATATTTCATGTGTTAGCAGCTTATGCCCTTACTATGTTTACTATGAGTGCTTTGATATCATTTTTAGTAATGTATGCGGTTTCTGTACTTGGAATTACTATGGGTTTTCATCGATTGCACTGTCATCGTTCTTTTAAAGCCCCGGTATGGTTGGGGCGAGTTCTGGCATTCATGGGTACTTTGGCTTTACAGGGCAGTATTAAAGAATGGGTTGCTTTACATAGGATGCATCATATCGGCTCTGATACGCCTGATGATCCTCATAATGCAAGTCGTGGTTTCATGCACTCGCATTTGTATTGGATGTTTGTAAAAGATACTAAATTTGATGACCTGAAATTACAGAATAGATTCTCGAGAGATATTATTTCTGACCCATTTTTGCGCTTTATTTCGGAGCCTATAGTGATGATCGGCCTTCAGGTTGTCTTGGGATTATTACTCTGGGCTTTGTTCGGAGTTGAAGCAATGATGTGGGGTATTTGGTTGCGGCTAGTCGCAGTTTATCATGTCACTTGGTTAGTGAATAGTGCTAGCCATATGTTTGGTTATCGCAACTTTATTTTGAAAGATGACCGTGCCACCAATTGTTGGTGGGTTGGCCTTCTTGCTTTTGGTGAAGGCTGGCATAACAATCATCATGCAGTTGCTGATTCAGCGAGGCATGGTTTGAAGTGGTGGGAGTTTGATATTACATGGCAATTTATTAAAATATTTCGTGTGCTAGGTGTGGTTACTGATGTGAAAGTTGCACAACTACCTGAGGCTGAAATAACTTCAGAGCCTAAAGTTGCTGATCGGCAGGTTATTCGGTCCGCTTCCATGAGAGCATAAAATTGTAAGCAAATATGAATCCTGTATGAATCCTTTGCGCTGATGAAGGGTTCAGCAGGGTTTCCTGAATCATTTATAGCTTCGTTCTCAACTTTTTCTTCCTATAACTTTCTTCTCAAATCTTTCTTCTCAAATCTTTCTTTTAGTCTATATGCACTGGCATATTGTCGTTTTTTTACGATCATAGTTGTGATTATTTTATCTTTATTTTTGTTATTTTAGAAAATAAAAAACGATGGTAATCTAGTCGAAATTTAACACAGGTATCAAATCGTTGCGAAAAATTTCAACAGGGACAATCTATGAAAATTGATTTAGTGAAATCTATCTTACTGGGTGTTTTTGTCTTCGCATTTTCAGGGGTTGGCTTTGGGCAAAAACCACCGATGCCTCCTATACCTCCGCCTTCATCCGATGTGCCCGCTCCTGGTGATCCAGGATCTAATGATGGTTTAACTGGCAAAGAAGTATGGATGAAGGAATGTGCTATTTGTCATGGTAAGCAGGGGGAGGGAACAGAACGTGGTTACCGGCTGCAATTCCCCAGTCGTGGGTTTGCGACATGGGTGACGCGCAATGGTCGTGTCGACAAGAAACGCTGGATCATCGATATGCCTGCCTATGATCGGGATATGATTAGCGATCGACAGTTAGGAGAAATGTGGAGTTATTTGCATCAGCTGCCGAGGCCTGAAACTGGCGAAGAATTATTTCAGGTATATTGTGCCAATTGTCACGGTGTATCCGGGAGTGGCAATGGTTATGCACGCTCTTCGGTGCGTGGTGAACTTGGAGAATTTGGTGAGGCTATTCGGGAAGGTGAAGGGCGTTACTATTACGATCGCAGAAACTATATGCCCCGTTGGTCTAGTTATGAAATTACTAGTTCTGAAATTAGGTTAATGAAGGACTATATTAGAGGCACTTATGGCGGAGGAAAAAATAGGGACGATTGTGACGATGATGACGATGACGATGACGATGACGATGACGATGATGATTATTATTATCAATTAAGGCTCGGTCGTTTTTTGGATGATGATGAAGACTGTGAAGATGATGAATATGATGATGACTGATTTTTTCTGGCCGGTGCATAGCATGAAAGTGATAACTTTTTGACTTTTTAGGGTCGTTGTATTGATATTTTGAACTATGGAAAGGGAATAACATGAAAATTTTTTTACTGACATTATTTGCTTCATCTTTGTGGGCACAAACTGCTGCAGAAGTTCCTTTAAAAGTTTGGCAAATAAAATACTCTGCTGAAACCGATTGGATGGATGACTACGTGATCGAAGGGTCTGCTACTCAATTGACAGGTAAGTTCGCATTAGATGGTGAGCGGCTTCAATATGTTGAAGCCCAGGTCCCAGTGAATGCTCTGAGCTCTGGTGTCAGGACCAGAGATCGTAATATTTCCGAAATTATCTTTCAAAAGGCGGATGGCACCACTCCTGATCTTGCGTTTCGGGCCGGGCCAACAGATTGTGTCAAGCAGTCAGAGGGGCTGACATGTGCTATTAATGGAGAATTTTCTATTCAAGGTGAATGGAAACCGTTGAGCATGGACCTTATCATAAACCCATGGGAAGATGCTGTATGGATGCATGGAGAAGTTACCTTAAAGTTGTCTGATTACGATTTCTATGAAAATGGCGACGAAGATTTGAAAATGGCTGATG
>PBRN01000091.1 GCA_002725955.1 Pseudobdellovibrionaceae bacterium | reverse complement strand
TTCTCAAGATGCTTGGATATTCGACCGGCAATGGCTTTGGTTCGTGTAAAAACAAGAACCTTATTTGTAGCTGGATCTTCTAACACATGCAAAAGAAGTTCTCTTTTTTTTGTGCGCCCAACGAAATAGATTTCTTGGTTAACCTGTTCGGATGTCGATGATACAGGGGCTACCTCCACTTTAACCGGATCTCGCAGTATACTCATTGATAGTTTTTGGATATCACTGGGCATTGTTGCTGAAAAAAGAACGTTTTGTCTGGTTTTTGGTAGGGTTTTTAAAATGCGTTTAACATCAGGGAGGAAACCCATGTCAAGCATATGATCAGCTTCGTCTAGAACAAGGGTTTCAACATGACCTAACTTAACACAGCCTTGGTTATGCAGGTCAAGAAGGCGTCCAGGCGTTGCTACCAGTATATCTACCCCCTGACTAATGGCTTTTTTTTGCGCTCCGACTCCAACACCGCCAAATACGACTGTGGTTTTTACGTTGAGGTGTCGCCCATAAGCTTGATAGCTTTCAGCCACCTGCGATGCCAACTCCCTTGTCGGAGTTAAGATAAGTGTTCGAATGTAGCGGTTTTTAGGGCTTGATTGAGATAGACGATGGAGAGTTGGTAATGCAAAAGCTGCTGTTTTACCTGTACCTGTTTGAGCACATCCTAGAAGGTCTCGACCCTTTAGTAGATTAGCGATAGATGACTTTTGGATTGGAGTAGGAGCAGTGTACCCCTCTTCTTTTAAGGCTTGAAGAATCTCACTTCTTAGTCCAAAGTTATTAAATCCAGCGGGATTAGTAGTTTTTGGTGAATTTGTTTTAGAATCTTTAGCATTCTTCGGCGATTGCTTTTTAAGTGCAAATTTTTTAATGAAACTCATGAATTTCCTGTCAGCTGATGTTTCTGCTATCTACAGATAGTAGGGGGGATCATTCTAGATAATTCTAATAACAACGTAGGCATTATTGCTTAAATTGCCGGTCCTCAGGTTTTGATTATTCCGCGTGTTTTATTTTTTACGAGAAGAAATCGTATTGGTTCCAGCGACTTAAGGTCTTATAACTGGAAGCGATGAGAGTCGAACTCACTGAGAATGGTATGATACTGAAATTGTTAAAAAATGTCAACAAAAGACATGTCGTTATGAAGTGTCTTGCTTCATGAATAGAGTTGCATGAGGGTTAGATCTGTTGCAAAAAATAGTTGGGCAGTTCAAATCCCAGGCGCCAACTTACTTATCTCATAGGATAATAGGTTAGATTATTCCTTGTGTTTATGTAATATTGCTGACTAAGTTCAAATCTACTCGACGCCTCTATGACGTCATATGGAAAGGATCTCGAAATGGGAAAGACTAAGGGATTCGATAAATACTTCTATTACAGGAAGTCGGTTCAGGCTCCGAAAGAAGATGCTAAGTTTCTCGGGCGAGTATATAAGGATGCATACAATAAGAAGGCCGAGACAATGCGTGAGGATTTCTGTGCGGCTTTCGCCCTTAGTTGCGCATGGGTGCAGGGTGGGGCCGAACGGAAGGCATTAGGAGTAGACCTTGACCCAGAGCCGCTCAACTATGGCAGGGAGAATTACTTACCCAAGCTAAAACCTGATCAAAGATCGCGTGTGGAAGTCTATGAAGACAATGTATTAAACGCATCTCTGCCAAAGGTCGATATCATTTCGGCGATGAACTTTTCCTATATGATCTTCAAAACTAGGGCAAACCTCCTGCAGTATTTGGAAACCTGCCACAACAATCTCAAGGAACAGGCGGTTCTGGTCATGGATTGTTTTGGCGGCGCCGGCGTAATGGAGCCAAATATTGAAGAGACAAAGCACGAAGACTTTAGCTATTTCTGGGAACAGGATAGCTATAATCCTGTGACAAATGAAGCGTTGTTCCATATCCATTTTAAAAGAAAGGGTGAGAAAAAACGCAAGCGGGTGTTTACATATGACTGGCGCTTGTGGTCCCTTGCCGAGCTTAAAGATTTGATGCTTGAAGCAGGTTTTCACAAGGTATCAATCTATTGGGAAGGTACTGGCGCTGATGGTGATGGGAATGGGATATACCGCCGGACCGAGAAGGGGGACGATAGTGTGGCATGGGTTTCATATATCGTCGGTAGCAAATAGAGATTCTCTAAGTATCTAAATAAATAGCAACATACGTTGCTAGTGTCGTCCTGAATCCAACGATTTTTACTATGTAATTGGTAGTGTGTTAATCGTCTGTAAAGTGATCAATGATGACCAAGGAATTGACTTTATCAAAGAAAGATAGTCGTAATCCTTTTTTTTCTAGCATGAACAGATCCTTTGTTTTTTCGATAATAGTCAATCGCTAAAAATATTTAACATTGATTTATTCGCAGTCTATTCTGAACGCCTGATTTTCTCTGAAATTGGGCATCATAATTGCAAAAAATAATATTACATAATTAATAGTTGCCTCATTCTGTAATTTGCTGCTTCGGATAGAAAAATTTTCCCGGAGGAAATGTAGTGAAGTCGAACAACGTCGTCACCTATATTACAATTTGTATTTTGAGCCTTGCCGCTTTCGTATTTTTCTTCGATTTGGTTGGAGAATCACCGATAAAAAAAGATCAAAATGATTTGGCGCAAGTTTCAGCTAAAAAAAATATTCCCATTATAACAAAAAAATCCAATACCCCAAGATCTGATGATAGAAAAATAGATCATCGAATTTCCAAAAAAATCCGGCTTGATTTTCGAAAGTCGAAAGATAAAAAAGTAAAAATAGAGTCAATCGATCAATATATCCAGATGATTGAACAGGCAGATATGCTCTCCTACAATTCACTCAGCCAAACGCTCATCCGTTTAAAACAAGGTGCAAAAAAATCAGCTCATCAAGCTTTGCTGAAGGCTTATGAAAGTAAAAAGGAGGGGGCATCATTTGAAAGAACTAAGTTATTGTGGTTTGCAAAAAGGATGAACCATCCCGATCTTATCCCTATTTGGGATGGCATTTTAAAAAGAAATACTACCGATGCCAATCGATTCTCAGAAATGTCAGGCAACCATGAACATCTTTCGGTATCAACAAGGGGAGAAATGTCAGAAGATCTTATTTCACTAAGGGCTCTTGGAGCGCTTAGTCACAACCACAAGGGATCAATGGATATCCTGCAGGAAATTGCTATAGGTAATCAATCATATCCAGTATCGAAATTCCACCGTAAGGTGGCATTGAACCATATTAAAAAAGCAAACCCTATCACCTATGTTAGATTGAAACGCAAAAATCATGATCAATGATTTCCATAAGCAAAAGCTGCTAAGATCAATGAGAAAGGAAAGAAGTTGTATGAATAAATTTAGCAATCGAGCATTACTTTATATAATGCCATGCTTTTTGATGGCTTGCGGTTCTTCGTCGGTTAATCTGCGAGGAAAAAGGGGGGGGGGCAGCCGTTTCTGTCGGAGGAGTTTTAAAAGACGACGCCAGCAAGTATACATGGGCATCACTAAAATTAAATGGAACCTATACTGATGCTAGCCTGAAACGAGAGGTTGTATGGGATGGTCCTGAAATTAAATTTTCTGCTGAAGAAGAAATAAGCCTCAACAGTCTCTGCAGCCAAGTGGCTCTGCTGGATAACAACCAGAAATTGATCCAAAACGAAGACAAAAAATCATCAAGCATCTTTGCCTGGCGTGCCCATCATCATTTTAAGGATAAACAAACATTAGTCAGCCTTATGGATAATCACAATCTTGAGCGAGTTTATTGTCGTGCTACTATTAGCTCAGTCAGTGGTCAAAAGGTTCTATTAGTGGATCCATTACCTCTGGAAGGAGATCTTTACATCGGTGCTTCAGACATTGATGCTGCGATCACCAGCGGTATTTCTCTAGCGCTAGTTAGCTCCCCAATTACAAATTCATATTCTGCTCTAGAAGTATCGGAGGTTCAACCTGATCTAGTGGTTTTGGAGGTCACTCCTCTAGATCCAAATGCCTTTAAAGCTTCAGATCCTGAGGTTCTTTCAGTGTCCAAATGCTTTAATGATATAAATAATCCAGGAACCGTAGCTGATCCTGACTTGCAAATTAGTTTGGGTTATCAGCTGTCTTCCTTGGCAGACCATAAAATTGTTGAAGTGATTCCTACCACAGAAAGAGCAGTTTGCCAGGATGTAGAGTCGGAAATTGCTGAGGACTTCTTGATCACTTCTAATATCAGTTGTGGAATTGCTTCTCGGAATATTGTTGATGGTTCTTCTTGCGACCTAAGACTAGGTGTCGCTAATAGTAAGGATCAAGGTAATGTGATTGGTAAGCTAGTTTCATTATCGGATATTCCCTTCGGGCAAGTAGATCTAACCACTAGGCCGGGTGTATTGGAAGCCATTTCAGGCTCTCCTGATAATCCTATAACCAATGGTCAAACAGAATTGGTTAATTTTGGACCGCTTCGAGAGAGGTCCTTATCTGCTTCCTTTGATCTTTGGCTGGCAGCCAGTCCGGAAAGTTACGCAAAATACTTTAATGATCATATTATCCGTATTACTTATTTGGGGCAGAATGGCACTGCCTGTTCTTCAGGTGCTGGTGCTTATGTAGACAGTTTTATGGATGACAAATTCAATTGGTGTGAAGGTGGTGCCATGAACCCCGAGGCTATTTCTGATCAGGTTTACCCAGAAACTCTTATGTATTTGGCATTAACTTCCTTGCATGAAAGCTTGCACACCCAAATGCATTATCATGATGCGGCCGATCCACGTGGTGCCAATCATGAACCATGCGACGGCACATCAAAGTCAGCAGTGATTGCTCATGATGTCTATCTCTGTGATAAACCCATCTGTTTACCTTTTAGAGATCTTGCCCTTGAATCGTATATATCTGAATTAGACTATAGTCTTGCCGATGACCCACGAAGGAATATGGGGCAGTGCGCGATCTGGAACGCTAACATGGGTTTGTAGTATGTGATTACAGATTCATTTGATTTACCCTATTATCAACATAAGGCCCTCGCCAGCGCATATGACCAGTAGATACTGCAAGAGCATCCAGGCCTTGAGCTTTTGTTGGAAAGCAAACATGGTGAATGTAGTACCTTTGTAAACTCCCATCTAGTCGATTCATCAGCAGATTCAGTATAAGCGTCAAAGAGTGATATTGTTTTACGGTTTATGATTGCTTCTTGAGAAGCCGATACCGTTACCGCATGATCACCAATCATTGCACTGTTGGTGTCGCTAGTAGTTTCTTGATATTCGCTGTTGATTTTTAGATTAAAGTTCAGCAAGGCTCATGGTCCTGATAAAGGTAGTTTAGGGTGGGATGCCTATCTGAAATAACGTTTCGGAATATTTAAAGTCAGTGCCGGCAGGGATGGGTTTTCAACAAGTCTTCCTCGTCGATTAGGGCATTAGATTATTCTCGGGGGGGGGCTTTTCATTCTGTGAGAGCTCCCTGGTCTGAGCTTTTGATGTAACAATTAAAGTAGCTAGCATGAGTCCTACCAGCGGAGAACCTAGGGGAATAGGAAGTAGCAAGAGTGAATTTAGCGAAGCTAACCAAAACCACCTTTGCTCTTTGTTGCATGCGGTGCAAAATATAATTATTTTGTTTATAGCAATAATAATTAGAAGTCCTATTATTCCCAGTTCAAACAAACATGTGCCATAGAAAGACATGATTCTTCCACTAGTGAAATAGTTGTTCTTACTGAAAAAATCTAGGATTTTAATATATTGTTCGATAAATGCCGGATAACTACTAAATCCGTGAGGCATTCCAAAGTCTTTTAAGAAACCATAGAATGACGCAAAGATATGACCTATTCTGTCATTACCGCTCTCATCTCTCTTGAATAAATTAATTGGGTTCTCGATTAGCATATAGAGTAGTTTGATGTATCTAGAGTGATAATTATATAATATATAGTCAGACCAGTAACGTAATAATAGGAATAGATTCAGGCTAAGAAGCCCCATGATCAACACCATTTTCTGAACAAAGATTATGTAATAGCCAATTATAATAATTAAGCTAGCTATAGCTAAAAAAGATTTAGATAGAAATACTATCTGAAATATGATCAGAGGGATTACAATTATATTTGTTCTCTTGCTTAACAATTTCGCCGAAATTAAGAGATAAAAGACCATGGTTAAGCCATAGTATGAGGGTTCTGGTGCAAACGAAAAGACCCCTCTTTCTGCAGTGGTTCTTCCCCCTGAGATGTACTCTGATAAAAAGTAGGAGTCGAAGTAGTTTTGATACAGCCCAAGCGATAGCCACAAAAATATCGAAAATACAAGTAATCTTTTAAATTGTGCAGAATAGCTAGCTATAAATTTTGGAATTATTGCTAGTGTTAAAGGTAAGACAAAATAGCTTGCACAAGCTCTCAATGCAGTAAACGATAAGTCAAATAATGCTAAAGTAAATGCAAATATAGCAGCGGTGGATAAATACACTAAATAGTCGGGCCATTTTTTTATAGCGACGCATGAGATTATTGCCAGGATCATGAAACCTGGTTGGTTACCCGTCGCAAAAGGGCTAGTGATCACATAGGGGTAGAAAATTGTGAAACAAATAAAATAAACGTATATGTTATTTAGAAGTATTCTTGTTTCCAAAATTCTTGAGTCTCTCTGCTAATAATACTAGGAAACTAGATATTAGTATGGGGGTTAGTATACATATATATAGGAGTATGTTTTGTTTTCTTTGTTGTTCTGAGTCGCCAGCCCATTTACGAACTTCTGAGGATGTTAGTTGATATTCAAATTTATTCGTTTGCAGCATTCGGTCTTCTTGTAATCTACTAATAGCATCCAATATATACTTAGCCTTGTAAAGCGTGGCCTCAGAATACTTGTTGTCTATCATTGCTCTATTTATGCCATCAATAAGTGTTTTTTTGAGACTAATTGAGTATTCTAATTTTGTTTCAAAGATAGTTTCGATTGAATTTTGCAGTATTTTGAATGTTGAAGTATTAAGCATACTGGGAGTGAAATCTTTGAGATACCATATATTTGAAGTGATTTTTTTTATCTCTAGTATTTCTGTATCGTAGTTGGTCTGTTTTGGACCTATTATGTTTATATCAATATATTTTGCGCTTTTTATTGCCTTGTATTGTGTTGTGCTTAAAGACTTGTGCAGTAGGTATAGCATAAAATTAGAATCGCTTGACAAGCGTATTGTCGAATAATAGAGATTTGTTGGTTTGCTGTGCATAGTGGAAAAAGCGAAGAATGATCCTAATGAGCTTAAGATAAATACTCCAATTGCAAGCCTTCTATTTGCGATATATTTATCGATCACCAAATCCAAGAGGTTTTTTTTCTGCACTTAATTTCCTAAAGCTAAGGTAATAAATTTAATGCTAATTTTTACTTTTCTTAAAGTCAAGCTTTTCTCTTGTATACAATCAAGAAGTAATGATTCTAAGTTCTATGTGTGCTTTAGTCAGGCATAAAGCTGGGAGTGTCCTCGGTTTGCATCTTCTATCTTTTATTAATTGGCCAAGAACTTTTTTTCTTGTGTCTTCAACGATAGGCCTTTGGACAAAGATCGAAAGGATGGATATGTTGGTGAACTCATTGTATCTGTTTAGGGAGAGTGATAATGGCCGTTTTCTACATGTAAAGCGGTAATGAACTGGTGACAGAAGATCCCCATAGAATTTTGATGATATTTCAGGATCTCATAAAGGTCCCGTCTATTTGGCCGACTTTGGTCTTAAAGGTCAGTTTCTCGTAAATGCCTTATTCAATCAAAATCGAAGAAATACTTATACTGACAGTTCCCGAAGTATTTGATTTCAAGGTCTTCAGCCACTTTATTCGCGAAGCGTACTTAACTGCGAAGATATTGTGACGCACTTAAGTCGAGGTTACCCGCTACCTCGGGAGTCAAGGTGGTAGCTCTGAAATTCCAGAGTTTTTAGAACAAGATTACTTTGCCAGCTGAGTTGTAGAATATTATTGGAAGCAATTATGTTAGTTTATTTTGAATCTTTGAGTGGTAATTCAAAATCGTTTTGAATGCAAAGCAGCAGAACGATCATAATCGCCTGTCTTTAGGAGCATAGTGGTTATTAGCAAAAAAATGATCAAGTGCAGCCGGGGAGTGCTAATCTCGATATATTTGATCTGGGTCTTAGACATTCGGTTATGATCATCGATCTGTTGTATCCGCTAATTTTTTCATTCAACTCAGCGAGAATTGGCGAACAGTTCTCTAAGGTATGTATAGGTCGACGGAGAAGGTTAACTGCAGCAGACATATCTCTTTTACTATATTTTCTATAATTTACTATCAGTCCTTCTCTATTGACTGCGAACATAACATTTTCTCGACAGTATTAAGGAGTCAGGGGTTAGTAAAATTTATGTAAGCATCATAACTTAAGTTACTCAATATGCGATGACCGGCATTACCGAAATGAAAACAATCAATGGACAACATTTCACCCGCAAAAGTATTTTTTTCAGCCACTTCGGAAACTAATTTGAATCTCGGATCTTTATCATTATTAAATGTATCAACTAGCTCCTGTATAATTTTATTTAATTCAGAGGCTAAAGCGACTCCTTCGCTGATACTGTAATCACGAAAGCGAGGACAATAGTTTTGTTGTAGTTCTTGGCATGATAGAGATCCCTCTGTAAAAGGGGGAACGGCTACGCTTAATGCGGTCCGGTCCGATACTTCAGATAGAATGTTTGGGACATCTGGAATTGGAATAATTAAAACCCTAGGCTTACTTTTTATGAGAGATAATTTTTGCAGAATGCCTCTGTAATTTTCGGTAAACTGGGCTTTTAATTCTATAGGATCGAGGCTGCTGCAAAAGTCGTTAGATCCAATTTCTAGTACAACTAGATCAACATCATCTTTCTTTTGAGTGGCAAAATCTGGAAGGGCCTTATTTAGAACATCGCCTGTGCGATAACCAGAGATAGCAGCATTGATCACTCGGTTCGAATTTAAGCCCAGTTTGGCACTAAGAGATACTTGATCATTAGGGAAATTTACACCGCCGAAGAATGCGCTAGGATTTTTTTTGTAGTTCTGTTCTAATCCATTAATAGATTCAACTACGTATGAGTTATTAATGGTTTCACCTGTCATCAACAGGTTAAGATCTAGATTTAGTGTATTTTCTTTGCTCAACTGTAGAGATAGAGTATTGCCAGAAAAAGATGGTTCTAAAGGATCTCCAATCTTCGTATCGATGAGAACGCCAGTCGCTATACTGTCACCCAGAATAAGCATCCGGCGAATTGAGTTAGATTCAACTCGATTATTGCCATAGCGTGGGGAGTCACTGTAGTCTGGATTTTCTGGAACACATGAAAGTATAGTTAAAGCAATGGTTGTTGTTGCATAAATATTTAAATTCATTGATTTTCCTCTATAGCTACCTCCGTAAATCTCTATTAACTACCGGAGCTCATTATATTCATCGGAATGATAGTCAAAAATATTTAACGAACTATAAAAACTGGGCTTTATTGTGTATAAATTGCAATTATATCAGTGTTTTAGTCCAATGCTAGAGGGGGCTATTAATCGGCTACTATAAAGATATTTGCAAACAGATACTATTCTGCTTAATGTGCACTGGCACCTTGTCTACATGTTTTCCGATATATCTATTATTTGATTTATCACTAATTGGTTCCTTCTCAAGGTTAAACTGATTTCGGAGGAAATTAGCCAAAATTTTTAGATGAAATCCATAAAGACCCTCTCCAGATCGATTTGTTCTCGAGAACATAATTTTTGTACGATTGGTATGAGGTGCGTAGGATTCATTGTTGTATCTCGAATCTCATTCATGCGAGCCAGTTATCGATGTCACTTAAGAAGGATTCAGTCTATTTAAAATGGACCTATTTTGATTGGCGCATGGGTAGATTCTTTAATACTCAACCTAGAGATTGAAACAACCGCCGATTATTTTGCGCAAGGTAGCGAGATGAATTTAAAGATAATAAGTGATTGAATATATAAACACTAGCAGCTAAAATGTTATAGTACCATAATTTTATTAAGGTGAATGTATGCTTTTCTCTTTCTCTACAAATAAGGAAAAAGGGGGGACGTTGCCCTCTGTTCTTCTTGCGTTGGTAGGTTCGGTAGGTTTGATTTTAGCGCTAAGTGGAGTTTTAAATAACAGAGAAATAGAAGGAAACTTACTTGGTTTAAAACTTTTCCAAAAAATAACCCACGAGAAAGTCCTTTCGTCGGCTGCAAATCCTATAAATTTATATAAAAGTGTTGGGACAGCATCATTTATAAGATGCCTAAAGAATGATGGATCAACAAATTGTGCCTCTACAGATTGGGTTCAGTTCGACGCAAGACAGTATTATAACGGCAATCAAAGCGAACCGGCTCTAATTTCCGGCAATGGCAGTTTCTATAATACTCGAGGCGTTCTTTGCGAAAGAGATAACACTCAAATATGCCCGTTTACTTCTGCCACTTGGTACAAGATAAACTGTCATGACGATTCTGCTTCTTGTAATGTCGCTGAATCGATATCAGTTTCAGCAGAGATAGGGTTCGATACAAGTAGATTTAAAGATAATAGATTAAACTCCAGTGGGAAATTTAAATTTAAAAAATACCCCGTAGTCGCCGCAGAGGTTCCCTATACAGTCTTCCCTTCAGATATTGCCCAAGCTATCTACCAAGAATGTCCCTCGGGAGCTAATGCTACTGGTCTAGATTCTAGTGGAATAATGGTTTGCGATTGTGCTCCAGGATTTAAAGAAGTGCAAGTGGCAGGCGTAAAACTAACATGTGAGCCCATTTACACCAGAGGAAGTATCTTAGGAAATACTGATACTATCAATAAAACTGTGTATGCCAACGGGGTAGACATAGAATGTAAAGCCACCCCATATCATAAGCTGGTTAGTCTTAGTGGGCTTGGAGAGTGTGGGGTTCAGGGGGATAAAAATCGCGTTGGCTCTAAGGTCGTTTGTTCAAAAAAAGGAATAGATTATAAGTGTGTGAAATTTGCAGATGAACACCAATGGGCAAAGGACTAATCATCATGAAATTTCTCGGCAATGAATCTGGTGTTTCAATGATTGAGCTTGTGGTTTCTCTTGGGGTTACCGCATCAATTGTAGTTGGAGTTTCAACTTTTATGGTAAATAGCTCTAACCAAGAAGCCCATGTGGCATTTCTTGCGGCAAGGGATTCCATATATAATAAAGCGATTAAATACGTATCCAATAGAGACTATATCAATGCAAAAGCCCGCTCTTCAGATAATAGTTTTTTTGATTGTTGGGGTGGAGGGTCAGGTAATTGCATTCGTACAAGTCCTACCAATAAAGGAACAGATTTAAGTATACTATACGGAGAAAACGAGAGAGCTACCTTAATCGGTAGGCCTTCAGACCCGGCTATCTATAATCGCTGGGGGGGCAGTTGTGGTACTAAATCACAAACTAGAAACTCGAAATCCTGTCCGAGTGGAAAACATATTTGGGAGGTTTCGGTGGAATATTGGTTCTCTTGTCAAGGAGGACTTTCATCGTGCGCTAACCCAATAAGTGCAAACTTTAAAGTATATGTAAGAAAAAATCCAGCACTGGAAAGCGACCCTAGTTGGAATCCATTTAAATCCTTAAAGGTGAAAGATAGGTTTCCAGACTACTGGATAAACCTACTACTAAGAAAGCAAAAATCTTCTGGGTTTAGAGGGGTAAGATGTTTATCTGCAGGTACCTATCAAGAAGGACTATCGACGATTGGTAAACCTATTTGTAAATGCCTGCCCACTCATAGACCTACTGGTAGAACCGTCTATCAAGATCAACCAGAATGTGCACCTCTGAGTTGTGTCATCGGAACAACTAACAATGTTGGTCTAGATAAAAATGGTGTTCCCATTTGTGTAGGTAAAAGATATCGGGTGCAATGTGGAGATTCATTTAAAGTTGCATCTGGTAGAACATGCGGACCCAACGGTTGGATAAGCGTATTTGAGTTGGGTGATTGTAGTGTGAAATCGAACGGCGGAGGTGGTGGCAAAAAGGGCGGTGGGTCGCTTAATAAAGAGATAAAATGCAATAAGGATAAAATTACCTGCTGCAAATGGAAAAGGATCTAACATGTTGTTTAAAAACAAAATGAGCGGCGCTACACTCATCGAATCTATTTTGGGGGTCGGGATTCTAATCCTCATTGTTGTCAGCACGACTAGGTTTGTCGGCAATAATCTAAAGGGCACTCAAAAGGAAAGATATAGAAGTGCCAGAAATCAGTTGATATATATGATTTCTGAAAGTTTAAACAACCCAGAAAATATTGCTCTCTCAGCCGTGAAGGGAGGTGTTTTTAATGCAGATCTCACAAACTGTATTCAGAATATTTCTGGTTCAGGCGGGGTTTGCAGAGCTGTAGGCATCCGCAATGCAAAATCCTTCAATCTTCACGCGGTTGGGGATACTGAAACTGGAACAATTCTGACTAGAACCCCTAACCGTGGTCAATCGTTATTTTACGATTGGAACTTGCATTCGACATCAGACCCAAACAAAGGCAAACTGAATCCTATTGTTTATTTTTGGGCTGAATGCGGCATTAATCCGACGAATGGAAGAATCAATGATTCATGTAATAAAGCTGCTAACATCTATCTAGCATTCGTAATACAACCTGTTTCGGGGCCATATTCTCCAAATTTCGTTGGGTCCGCCGCAGGTCCTGATGTTTTTTATCCATATCCAGATGGGGTCATAACAAAAAATGGTCGTATAAGGGTATCGGACCTTTACAAGAATGCTTCTGTAATAGCTGCTAATGAGATTACCGGGAGAATGGCTTCTACTTGCCCTTTGGGAAAATATCTAAAAGGCTACGATTCTAATGGTCGTATTATTTGTAAGTGTTTTACAGATGAATGTACGGCGAAAAAGTGCAGAAGCGATCAAGTCATTGTCGATTACTTATCGAATGGCCAACCCGTGTGTAGATCCTTGACAAATGCAAGCAATTTTACATGCTTTACTAGAAGAGCCCAACAAAGAGGAAGCCGACCTGCAATATACTGTCCTGCGAATCACTGGCTTACCTCAGTTCATGGAGATCAGTGTCGGGGGGGAGCTCGATTTAGTAGAAGTGGAAAAGGTACTTGGGTAGCTAATGCGAACTGGGAGATCACCTGTGATAAGAAGCAAGAATATACCTGCTGTCAGTTTAAGGGGTAGAAATTGGTTTCACAATATTTCCAAAAAAGCATGTGCTTCATCTTGGTCTTTATATTAGCTCTTTGCTCAATAGTTTATGAACTAGTGTTAGGTCAAATGCTTGCCGCCTTAAATGGTAATACAATATCCCAGTATTCAATTGTAATTGGACTTTACATTGCTAATTTAGGCTTGGGGGCTTTAACCGTGGGTCTTATCGATCCTAGGGATTCAGCGAAAGGCTTATTTAAGGTAGAGATAGCATTAACAGTCTTAGGTGGGTTTTCTCCATTTATCCTACTATTCCTAAAGTCTCTTACGATTGAATCAAGCCTGCTTTTATATTTTATGATTTGTGTAGTTGGTTTTCTCAGCGGTATGGAAATTCCTCTTGTAAGCAGCTGGTTTAAAGAAAGTAATCAAAAGAAATCCCATTCTTTTATTCTGGGTGCTGATTATTTTGGTACAGTTTTAGGCTGTGTAATATTTCCTTTTATTTTTTTGCCACAGATAGGCTTATTTTTGACGGCCTTATTAATGGGCGGTCTCAATTTAGTTGTTGCTATTTTTATGCTAAATAACACATCCACATTTAGGAAGAAAAATCTCTTCGGTTTAGGTTTTATTTTGGTTAGTTTTATTATTATTACAATTTATTTGGATGATATTTCTGGCTATTTTGTTGAAAGGGCTTTTTCATGAAAAAGTTAAGCTCTCAGCTAGGCCTTTTAGTCAGTGCTATTTTCCTGTCTGCAATAAGTCTTATATATGAGTTAAGTTATTGTAAAATTATCTCTAAGTTTACCGGTAATGCCGTAATTTGGGAATCTCTAGGAATGGGAGCCTTTTTACTAGGGATGGGTGTTGGTAGCTTTATTTTAGATGAGCGTAAAGAGAAAAATGAAGCACCAGAGCTTTCTACTGTGCAGTTTATACTGTCTCTCTTTGGTCTTACTTTTCCAGTTATGATCTATCTATGTCATATTCTGTATCGCATCAACTACTTTGATGGTGGTTTATTTTATCTGGAAGATGGTTTCCAAAGGATTTATGTTTTTGGCGCCTTCTCTCTTCTATTTCCATTTCTTATTGGTCTTTTTAGCGGGATGGAACTTCCGTTACTATTAGATAAGGCGAAGTTCAAAAATTCTTTTCCTATTTTGATGGGCTGTTACTATTTTGGAGCTCTTATAGCAACTTTGGCTTTCCAACATTTTCTCAAATCTTCGGTTTCAGATATGGAGCTTGGAATTTTCGCTGCATTTGTTAATTTTATCTTTTTCATTAAATTTAGATATGAGAATAAAAGCTTCAGCATTTCCAATGCAATGCCGGTATTGATTTTACTGTCCCTTGCCATTTATGTATCGTTATTTAGTAAATCATTAGAGATGACCCAGATTAAGAACTTCTATCACAATCGCTTGTCTTTTACTGTAAACTTCAAGGATAAAGTTGATCTGACACCTAAAGTCCCTTTTTCAGAACTCGATGGTTTTTTAACAAATAAACAAGACGTAGAAAGATACAGAAGTTTTTATCATGATATCGATCTAGTGAAATACGAAGAAGATGGAGTTGAAGGATTCAACGTATATATTGATGGTAGATTTCAATTTGGTAGTGAAAGTGATAAAGAATATCACGAATATATGGCTCATATTCCAATTATGCTAAATTATGCAAAAATCCCAAAAAAAGTTCTAGTATTAGGTGGTGGTGATGGGATACTTGCTAAAGAACTTTTAAGGCATAAAGATCTTAAATCCCTGCGTCTTGTAGACATTGATAAAAAGATGCTTGATTTGGCCAAAACTCATCCCTTGTTTCTTAAAATGAACGGAGGATCATTTTTCGATAAGAGAGTTGAGTTGATAAGCGAAGACGCCTTTTCTTTTTTAAGAAATCACAATGAAAAATATGATGCTGTTTATATGGACTTTACGTTTCCTTTTAGTTTTGATGTGGCAAGACTCTATAGTGTTGAATTTCTTTCAGGGGTAGCGAAAGTTCTATCTGAAGAAGGTGTATTTGTTCACTCTACCCCATTTCCTTTTTCGTATGGTGATCACTACGACGTAAATTATTATGATCAATTGATTTCGAGTACCTATCAGATTTCGGGTCTGAAAAGTCTTCTTATGTACACTGATCCGCAAAATTCTTTTATCGTAGCCTCAACTAAAAATAGAAAATGGAAAAGTGATTTCAATGACCTCAATCTTAGCTACAAAACTTCATTATCTTCTGTCTTTAATGAAAAGAAACATCGTCTCATAAAAGTTCCGATTAGAGAAGATATGGTAAATTCGCTTTTTAAACCAAAGTTCATGGGTTTTCACGACTTTTTGTTCTAGGAGAAACCTATGACTGATAGAATCTATGGCTTTGACATTATAAGACTAGTTTTCTTTCACGCAATTTTTATTTTTCATTTAAGTCTGATGATGTTCTATACTACTGAAATCGCATCCTCGAGATTCAGCAGCTTTTCTTACGCTTTTGAATCCTACGCCAGAACTTTTTCTTCTGGAGGTTTTGTGGTTATTTTTCTCACCTGCTTATTAATGGGTTTTTCAGAGTCCAGGATTCTCAGTAAGCTTAAGCTATTTGGTTTTATGATCGCCGCTTGGCTTGTTTTTCAACTCATTTTAGCGCCAGCATACAACTCGCCAGTAGGTTGGGATGTCTATCCTCTCATACTTGTTACAGTGGGTATTTGTTTAGTTATGAAATTGATCTCAGATAGACTCGTCTATCTATTGTCAATAGCAGGCTTTGTTATGCTCTGGATACCGTTCTGGGAATTCAGGTCACTAGTTATGCCTATGAGTGAACCTCTTCAAAATGTCTTAGGTTTTGTTGATTGTAATTTAAAGGAAGCTGACGAGTGGCCTATATTACCATGGGCTGGAATCTGCTGGATGTCTTATGGAGTCGGGCTAAAAGTAGGTAAGATGTGGAAGACTAAACCGGTATCGTTAAGGCTTTCTCCCATAGAGCTTATCATTTGGATATCACTGTTGGCTTTATCTAGTGTAAACTACGGACCTATGTATAAAGTGTCTTTGGGTAATGAATTTTCATGTGCGATGTATCGTTTTCCTCCTTTGGTGTTTTGGTCACATTTTATTTGGCCACTTTTTTTTATAAGGATATCTCTTGATGTAAGAGTACAGGATTATCTCTCCCGACTTTCTATCTCAAAAGCTATTAGTTCTCTAACAATGAGTCGGTGCTTTTGGCTTTCTTATTTTGTGGCTTATATATACACATTTGTCTTAGGTGAGTTATATCAGTACGGGCTTAAAATTTCCTACGATAGCATATACTATAGCCTGCCTTTAATATTACTATTAGGTTTTAGTCTTTCGGAATTGACAGCTAATGTTCTAGAAAGAGTCGGAAGAAAACTTATAAAAAATTATGGAAAGAAGAAGGCAGACGACCAAGTTTTAATCTAAAATAATTGGTCAAAACGTCATTGACTCTAGTAGAGAGGATGATCACCACTCCTAAACATTTTTAAAATAATTAATGCTATGAGTAATCTTCTGAAGTGCCCTTATCGTAATAGGTCCGTTGCTTAGGGATTGATGTAATCGTATGCAGGAGGTGCGTATAACAAGCCTAGAATAATATTTTGAATCATCAGCTTTTTAACTTCTATCTAAGGTGTTGGATAAACCTGTCATAGTAACATGATGTAGTCATCAATTCGAGTGTTACGCAGGTTTTGCTGGTCGGCAAAGGTTTGTTAGTAATCAATGAAATGCCTCGTATGGCGAAAATGGAGTATGTTTAATCAATGGTCTAAGAAACATCAATTTTGAGTTTGGTATAAAGATCTATCATTGCATGCTAACTAAATTTTCCAGACTTTGATTGTTTATCAATGCAAAAAGGTTATAAATGGGTGGTTTACAGACTAACTTTTGTTTACCATTAAATTTTTGCAGCACCAGCCTAGGTAACACACATGGTGTGACAATGGTGTTTGCAGTAGTTAACTGATGGTTGTTCAAAGTATGTGATTTTCAAAAAATAGGGTTGTTTTAAAATATGATAATTTCCATAATAACAGTATGTTACAACTCTTCGGCCACCATCCAAGATACTATCGCTAGCGTTAACAAGCAAAGCTATCCCGATATTGAGCATGTATTTATCGATGGTGGTTCCACAGATGGAACGGTAGAAATTATAAGAAATCTAAGCAAGCGCAATACCACGATCATTTCTGAAAAAGATCAAGGTATATATGACGCAATGAATAAAGGGCTTCAAAAAGCTAAGGGAGAAATAGTTACTTATTTAAATTCAGATGACTTTTACTATGACTCCGATGTTATTGCCACAGTGGCTAAAAGCTTTAGACACCATGATATCGTTTATGGTGATATAAATATTGTAGAATATGAGAGAACAAATAAAGTTGTAAGGCACTGGAAAGCAGGTGAAAAAAGTCGCTTCGGAGTATGGTTAGGCTGGCACCCTCCTCATCCAGCATTTTTTATCAAGAAATCGCTTATGAAAAGTTTAGGAGGGTTTAACCTGCGCTATCAAATTGCTGCTGATTATGATTTGATGACGAGGTCCTTAAGAATAGGTAAATCTAGATACGTACCTAAACTCATGACTGCGCTAAGAGTTGGTGGAGTGAGCACAAGTGGCTTGCGTCAAATTATTAAATCAAATATAGAATGTACTATTAGTCTCATTTCTCAAGGTAACATCTTTGCCTTATTCACAGTATGCTTAAAACTAGTCCGAAAGTCTTTTCAGCTCCAGTAAAGATAAGGCCTAGATGTAAACAATGTTATACATTGCGATATCATCAATAATGATATTAAACAACGTCCCATCACCAGTGGTGATAATTTTTCTTTGTGCAATAAGCCGAAACGATAAACACCAAAACCAGCGACAAAAAACAATCCTAGGACAAACCTCAATAGATATCTTCCCTGCAAAGTCGCATTTGTCTTTCGCCATCTTTAGTTCTTTAATTTCTACCAAGGCGGCGATGGTATTTTTTGCCCTTGCATTTGTACTTAACTCGCCACTCAGTGACGTTGCGAGTCTTGGATCTTCCGCGAGTGGTCTTTAACCCAAAAAGGCCTTTACCGGTGCGTGCCGTACCTCTGGTAGAGCTGCCTACGACGGCTTCACCTTCTTCTATCACAATAGGCCTTTTATGGCCGCAATTTCGTTTCATGATTGATTTGGCCTTGCTGCGGGCGTCACCAATCATACCTTCTCTCACCATAATGATACCTGATTTGCCGGGCCTTTGTTTAACCACCCTTGTCGAGGCGCAGTTCGTCATAAATCCTAATAAAAACATAATCAACAATAGATCTTTACTCATAATCAGGTATACCCATATTAAAAATATTATTTATATTGAGAGATTCAGCAAATACCATACCATTTTTAATCTTCTGATATTTATAGTCTTGACTGATGGTAATGATCAATTGGTCGACAGCACTGTCTAATTATCAAAAAATTGAGATAACTCGTCGTAACAA
This sequence comes from Pseudobdellovibrionaceae bacterium, assembly GCA_002725955.1. Classification (GTDB taxonomy): domain Bacteria; phylum Bdellovibrionota_B; class Oligoflexia; order Oligoflexales; family Oligoflexaceae. The sequence continues at coordinate 10,817 of PBRN01000091.1, read as the reverse complement.
TGGAATTAGATGAATTTTCTTTGTTAGAATTTTTTGCTATTCTGGAATATATCTTGCGGTGAGGTCTTATCTTTCTCATCTTGTTCAAAAATCAGCTGACCTAAATTCATTTTGTACCAGTGATCTTTTTAGCGAGCAATACAGTATAGTCGCAACTTTTTGGAACATGAAGTAACTCCGCTGCGTGCCCATCTGGATAAGTCTTCAATTTGACCATAGGCAGCTAAATTATCTCCCGCACTGCTGGACCAATTACGGCAGTTGTTCAAGGATTTACCTTGAGCGTTTGCATTGCCTGTCCATATCAGGGATCCATCAGGTATAGTGATGCCATTGATGTCGTGCAGCTGAGCCGAAATGGGTCCAGTAAATAAACCTCTTGAACTAGAGATCTCCATGCCAAGAGTATTGTAAACTCGTTGTTTGGTCAGACTAAATCGATCTCTGATATCTTCCTCATCCAGGGATAAGAAAGCCTTCCAGGTTCGATCAAAAATGTTGTGCCCATCAGCCTCCTGCTGGCAGATGGAGTCTGCATCTCGGATACCTTTGAAGTCAACGCCAGGGCTGTAGCTGCCTTTTGTCACCATTAATAAAGTCTGATTATCAATGATATCTGCAATATTATTATCTTCTCCGCTCGACATTCCTTTTCTTTTGAAAGAAGCCACACCAACCGATGATGTCTTGAGCCCTGGGTATGAAAATCTAGGCATTATAGCTAGCAGATCAATATTATTAATGTTGGTGTAGGCTATCCAATGCCAAATACTATTTTTATCAAGTATCGCCGAAGCCTTTAATCTTAAGCCTTCACCGTTTATTGTAATAGAATTATTCTGAGGTATAAATATGTTTTGTTTTTGACTACGGGAATTCTCAAGTCTGCACCCAATAACGTTCTTATCGGTATTAGCATTTAGTGGCGTTTTTAGGTCATTGTCAACAGCGCAATAGAGAAACGTCCCGGCAACACTCTGTGGTTGATCCACTTCAATGGCATCTTGTTGTCTATCTTCGTTACTTGTCTTGCTTTGTTCATTAAATGAAGCGCTACGACAATGGCTTAAAAGTAGCGACCAAAAAACTAAGAAAAAAATAACTTTAATAAATGAATATATTCTCAAAACGTTATGGTCATCCTTACTGTTGTATGCATAGTGTAATTTAAAAGCTATGTATAGAGCATCTGAATATACTTTATTTGTGTATACTGTACCTGAATACACAGCAGCGCAGAGAAGGTTTTATTATCAGCTAAGTGACTATTTCCTTCGAATGGCAATTTGCTTGATTTGATCTTTATCTTATTTCTCTACTTTAGACCTCATTGGTGTTTTTGTTGCTCCTGCATACCATCCGAAGTCATTCTTTACTCTCGCGTATGTTTCTTATCGGCATAATATTCATAATATTAAATTAAATAAAACCAAAGAAAATATCTCAAATAAAACAGGGTTTTAAATTCGAGTTTTTTTTGTTCGGTAATAAATAGGTAAGATTTAGGAGCTATAGTCAAACTGAACGTGTTCGGATTCAATCGTCTGTTAGTCTATAAGATCAGGATGCTTCAACCTGAAAAAAGTTCTGTTATTTCTATTGCCTAGGGTGAGGTGTCACTCTAGGTCTTGGCGTTGCTCTCACACGGGGCTTCGCACGAGGGTATGCACCATCAGGGTACCTCGATTTACAGTAATAGACTTTCTTTCCGGATTTCAATTCATGGCGTTTCGCTATGACGTAATAGCTCCACTGACAGATTGGGTTTAATCCGGCTTGGCTACAATCGTAGGAATTTTTTTGCATAGAGCAAAGATCAGTATTTGTTCGGCAGTCACCATAGCGAGAAAGTTCGTAACCATACTCGCAGGCATTATATTGGTTCTGCTGGGCAACACAAAGAAAATTTCTTGACTCTCTGCATCTGGGATCGTCCGAGCAAGCTTGATAAGTGTTAAGGCTTGCACAGTGTCTTTGAACGCTAGTTCGCCGGTCGATGAAGCGATAATCGTCGTATGGCTCACATATGCCTTCGTTCCAGTAACTTTGTGGACATGTGATAGCTGGTTGCACGCATCGCCTACCATCCGATACATAGGGTTCTGGGCATTCCAGTTGATTACTATAGTCTTGACACAACCGCTTACGTCGATCCCATTCGCAGCCCTTTTCCCTGCCAAATTCTATACATTCGTATGCAGAAGTATAGTCCAGATCCTGACATGATTCGATTCTAGGCTTGCCAACACATTGCGCAAGTTCATGATCGAAGTAGCAGCCATAGAGGTAATCTTGTGAGGTCACGTTCCAGCAATCTTTGTTTTGCGAACAGAAGGATTTGTTATTGTAATCTTTGACACATTTGTCTCCACGCATTTGACAGCCAAAAAGCGTCCCGCAGGCAAAGGGAGAGTCACTAAAGTCAGGGCAGTAGGTACTACCATAGGCATTATATAGAAAAATGAGCAAAAAAAACTTCAACATAGCTATCTCCTATGGGTCAGGCCCCGACCTCAGTTTATCGCCAAGGATAGAAGGGGATCGGGGAGACTGTAGATATTTGATAGTGGGTGTGTCAATGTCAACTGGGCGACGCAGAGCAACGAGAGCAACAATGAATGGCAAGCAAGCTTAGGCTTTCTTTCATTCCTGTGCTTCTGGGAAAAATCGATAAGATAGAGAAAGGGATCATTCCATTTACTAAGTGACTAAGCGAGCTTGTGAAGAAAGGTATTTAACAATAAAATTAGTATGTTAAAAAATGATGGTCATGATACAATACAAGAGTTCTTTCTGGACTTTGGCTAGCCTTCTTACTCCAGATTGTATTTCTTTAGAGGAACTCTAGTATGAATTTATTTCAGTTTATGACCCTGTCCTCCTTGATTATATCCCAGGTAAGTTGTTCCGGAGGAAGTTCTGATAGTACAGGATCCACTGGAACTTTTACTCTGAGTAGTGCGTCAATTGAAAATGGAGGCACTCTCCCAGATGGCCTCAAATGTGAGAGTAATGGTGGTAGTGGTTTATCGCCAGCTCTTAGCTGGAGTAACATTCCGAGTGGGGCAGTAGAGTTTGCGATTGTCATGTTTCACTATCCTGATGGAGTTGATACTGCCACTGGTACACCTAGTCAATATTGGCTGCTTTGGGATATACCGGCTACTGCCAATTCACTCAGTGCAGGTAATACCGAAAGTGTGGGCACCGAGGGCAGTAATAAAGACGGGGTAGAAACTGGTTATACTTCTCCCTGTTCTCCTGCTGGTAGTGTTAAATCATATACGATCAGGATCTATGCATTGTCTGGTGAGCCATCTCTATCGGGTATCGATGATGTCTCCGTAAATTATACTGCTTTTACGGCTGCCATGACGGATATCACTTTAGGGTATGCGGACCTGACTTTTACGAACTAAATTCTTGAAAAAAGTTATCTAAATGTCAGCCCATTGTGGGTTCATAATATCCTGATATCAAACATCTTAAATAAGTTAGCCGCAGCGGATAGTGATGGAAGTTACCCTTGCTCGAGGGAAGCATTTTAGGTAGTTATCGGTATGATATGTTTCTCATACACGATTAGGATCTTCATGAATAAGCTTCTTCCGCTGTTATTACCATTGATTAGCCTTCTGTTGTTGCCTTCAAGTGTTGTTTTGGCTGTGGATCATAACCTTAAAAAATCTGATCTTCAGGTCGGCGATATCGTCTTGGGATCCTTACCCTGCTATGTATGTCGTCTCATTGAAAAGGAAACATCCAGCAATTTTTCCCATGTTGGTATAGTACTGAAAACGGGTACTGAAACTTTGGTCGGAGAAAGTTTGTCCGGTGTAGACCACAGACCGTTAGATTCCTTTGTCGAACGTATGAGGTCAAACTCATGCATCGCTGTTTATCGGCCTTTGGCTCTTGCTGGACGGCAGAGCCAAACTCAAGGTGCAACGCTGTGGGATATCTATTTGAACGATTTTGCAGGTTTGCCATTTGATCAAGACTTCTTGTGGGACAACACTAATGAGTTCGGTGAAGAGCCACTCTACTGTGCGGAGTTTGTAGCTAAGATACTGAGTCGTTTTCTTGGAGAGGAGCGTTCACCCGTTGCAAGGCCTATGGCTTACTCAAGTTACTATAGCGATTGGGAACGCTACTTTGGTGGGCCGCCCCCTGAAGGGCAGCTGGGTCTGTCGCCGGCATCATTTGCCAGATCAGAGTATCTTGTGAAAGTAGGTTATCTAAGAGGTGCCCAGGATGGCCAACTTTGTTTAGATAAATAGTCACTTCAACACNAACAAACTGCTTTACTGGCCCTAAAACATGCTTTTCTACTAGTGACCTTGTTGGTGGCTTGCAGCCAATTNTTGGTTGATATCTAAGCAAAGTGGAACGATTTTGCTATGTTGATAAAAGTCTACGATAACAATGTTCATATTTTTCCCGACATCAAGGGCGCGTTTGGCTATCTTAGGGATCAAACNAGGTAGTTCTGGATTCATCCATTTTACAGCCATATCTTTTAGACTTGGGACCCCTCGCATCCACCCGGTGAGCATCATCAGCGGATCAGCTGTAAGTACCGCTTGGCTAACATAGAGAAGGTCAGTGTTACGGTTGACAATCTGTTTCGTCAAATCATCAATCACCTTGGTTGTATGACGGGTATTAGACCAGGGGTTTTCGATCGNTCTTGGCCACAGGTACTCGCTTTCNTCGCTCAGATCCTGGAGTCTAGTCATGAGAAGGATTACATTTTTATCTCTTTGCCAAAAATCGACTAGGTTACTGGAGACCGAAAGCTCATTTTTCCCNGCTAAACGCTTACTNAAAGAATCATTATTCAAGATCATTTTCACCAGAGATGGCAATGTTTTNGTCTGACCAAGGATGTGCTGAAAGTCGACTATAATAATCTCCTTNGGATGCTTCGTCGCAAATTCTCCNATTTCTGCTAAGACTTCGGGAAGNGGGTTCGATATTAGGCCGTGAAAGGTCATCCATTTCCCNTCATGATGCTCAGCCCTTATATCCAGATATCTTACTCCANCCCGNAGCTGCTCTCCTACAGATTGATCCTGGGTCAGTCCCCACCGCAAAACAACTCCNGGAATAAAGGATGCTATCTTGGGCTGTGCTGATGACAAAGGGCTGTCAATAGTCATTAGATCTGTGGCAGAATCATGAGTNCCTGGAATAGCTATTTGATTCAAAGCNANATCACCANCAACCTGACCNAAAATATCTTCTACCCATGANGAGGTGCCAGCAAACATGTTTCCNGATAGAAAAATAATAATAGGTATAATGGCTGCCGAATGCATAATAGTATCCTTTCGGTGACTTTGTTCCTATGGTTTTGTTCCTATGCGTTTGTTCCTATGCCTTTGTTATAGACTATCAGATTTAGGTTAATCNTAACAACCTACTTGAGATAGAGTTTCTTGCCATTAGTGAAGTTGGCGATGCGTNACTATTTTAGTGGGAGGTGTGCCCAAAAATATNTNTAGGCTAAAGGCTAATCAACTACNATCGAATCTTNAAATAGGATTCAATATAAANAGTGTTNTNANTGATNCTGCCATACAAAGATCTTGCNGTNTTTAATCGTTTNNAGAGCCAACAGGNTTGTTGGCTCTAGTANCTTGNTAAGATTNTAANNATCACATACANGGTATGTTAGAACTTTTATCTTATTGTGGCATTCAGAAATATTTAACCTGATTCTTGATATTCAGGTTACTTNCTGCTCTTCGAAAAAATTNGTGCTTTTAGCCATTACATGAACATAGCCTTTGAATAGTCCCTTCACTATCGGTGTCTGATGCTTCAGGAAGGCTGGTTGAAGCTTTATAGCGTCTGAATTTGCTTTTGCCATCTTCAAAAGTCTGCCGAGAATAACAGCCTAGTCCTTTTTTAGCGCTACCGCTAAATTCACCATCTTCCCCGGGGGCNGCAACCCGATCCAGAAGCATGCCACATGTGTCTTCGTCTTTAATACCCGTTGTAGCNGTGGATTCATGATAACCGTAGTGACTGCTACAAAAAGCGCTGCAGCTTTGGCCATTGCCGGCTAAATACCAGCATGTTCCTTCANAGGCAATACCACCATTGGCTGATATTTTTGGACAGGTATACCTCACTTTTCTGGANCCTGTGGGAGTAGTCATCTTTGAATAAACCACTCCATCGGGGTTTAATGCAAAAACGCCGATGAATACATCCTCATCCACTGGAATTGTATGATCAAAATCCATTTCGCTAGTTTGAGCGATGACTTCTGCCTTCNCATCATCCACCAGTTCACCTGCGGTATAGGTCACCCCATTCTCTGGAACAAAACGGATGGTGCGGTTACTTTTAACAACCAAGAATTCATTTTTTACACTCACTGAGTCCCATGACATGCGAGCGGTGATGCCATCCATGTCCAGAAAAAAGCTTTCTGGAGCATCTGGTGCGCTTGGTAAATCACCTAATAGTGATGATAATTCAACCCCCNCAACTTCGTCAGTGGATTTNGTTTGCAGTGCAGCACCAAGATAAAGNGCGCCCAGTNCTGGGTAACTATAAACAGAGGTTCCAGGAGCGGCCACAAATAACCATTTCACATGGTGTTCCCCTTCAGATAACTCCGTGGACTCTATATCCACACCTTCCACTGCGGTTGGTTCTGTTGTCCATGTGAATGCAGGATCTTTCACTTTAGTGTAAGAACCATTGTTTTTTTCCTCGACAATGCATAGCACTTCTAATTCTTTGGCTGGTGTGGTGTCAGGAGCACGTTCACAGTAAAGTCGATATGGAGGAGAGTTGTCTACATTGTTATTTCGCAAAGATTCATTGATATCATCTGTAGTTGCTGAAACGTCAATGCCGCTTTCAGGTTCTGTGCAAGCTGCAAGCACACACATCAATAAGTTTAGAAACGATGGTCTAAGCTTCATATCATACTCTCCAGTATTTGTGGTTCTGACCCNAATTCTGCAANTAGCAATCCACTTTCNGTTACATGTTAAAGGACTGTATCCATTAGGGTGTCCTATTAAAAAGCCTCTCGATGGTCGGTGCGATTGTGTAGGCATTTAAGTCACAGTTAAGCATAAAAATAAGGCGATTGATCATAAGTATTTGAAATAATATGAGTCTTAATTGACTAGACTNAAGACAAGCTGATGTCTGGCATGATTAACACCTCTAAATTAGGTAAGATATCAATATCATTGAGNTATAATGCCACTAGTGGCCAGACTGTTAGAAATAGCGGCCAACATAACTAAGTCCTCTACTATTAAATTCAGGAACTTAACNTTTAGTTCATTTGTTGCATTCTAACNATCATTCAATTTTAAAACATAGATGGATCATATTGAAGAATCATCGCTGATTCGAAAAGNTGTNATGAGACCAACCGGTCTCGTATCCTTCCTGCATGCGCAATGCTTTTGCATGATGCTGGAGTTGANGGTCTGAGATCAATAGGTACAACNAAAGATTAGAAGCAATCAGAGTAGNANNACTTATTGGTGNCNACANTTTAATTCAATATTAGTTGAACATAGAAGGGANGANTTTATCATGCAAAAATCTATTTTAGCTATTCTAATTCTTACAGTTATATCTGGTTGCAAGACANCAGACAGTAGCCTTAAAACCCTCGATAATTTTACCCGGATGGATGGAGAAACACTNCGACTTTATGCATGTGAAGGAGATCAAAAAGAATTTGGTACAGAGAGATTCATGGGNCGCGAAGTTTTTAAAATAAACGACGCAATAACCAATCATCGGGATACTATCAACAAGTCCTTTAATCTAGCTATGACNTCTATTCCTGAAAGTTTGCAGGAAACCTATTTCACACTTGAGGGAAGTATCGAAGTGGTTCCCAATGGTTGGTGTTCCCAGAACATGGGTGACTCACTGCATAAATCTGAGAAAAAATATTTTAGTGAACGGGATGTGAATGCTAGTGGGTCACTTAAAGTCCGCACCTGTTCGAAGCAGTCTTTTGGTAACAACATGATGGCGAATAGTCACACTCAATACATAGAAGTTGGTGACTTGAGTGGGGGNGCACGAGCAGANCTTCTTCCAGAGCTCCGGCATAATGTGGTTCGGGCTTTTGGCTACATCTTGGCTACTCGTCTATCTCATGTTTATATGACCGATGGTAATTTAATGAAATATATTGGNAATCGTCAGGCCCCGGGTTTTATGGAAGCTCGNATAGAGTTGGTTGCGGCNTTACTCACAGATCTTAGCTGGGTCGCAGAAGAAGNAAAAGAAACAGGAGAAGCGAGTCGCTACAGCTATGATGTTACCGTTACCTCGTATATGCCTTGTGACAAAGAAGGTGACGAACTAATTTGTCACAACGAAACCGATAAGAACACAAAAGTTCATCGTATGCTATCAGATATGTTTAATATTTCTGGNTCACAAGAATCTCGTATTCCTCTCAGAAAAAATAAGATTAGAGAAATCGTAGATACNTGTTCTGATTCATCCTTTNCATCTAGCCAGTGTCTGACTTTTATGAGATTCCTCGATTATATTATGGCAGAATCCTTTGACTCCTTCTATTGCACCATCAATAACAGGAANTCAGTTAATGATCTGCCTTCTTCAAGAAAGGTTATGAAGGAAGATTTTCCTNTGACTTATAAAAGATACAAGGCTCTNGATGACCATTTGAGCGACGATGGCCAGGAAGGTCAAATAGGTATGAATTTGAATCAGCCGGGGTGGCTGGTTGCGCTCGAAATCGTTGGTGGTGCAGCTTTATTAGTAATACCCGTTGTTGGTGAGATNGCTGACGCAGCCATAGTCGCAACGATTGTGGGTGAAGGAGCTGTCGAGGCTGCAGAGGTAGGTGGGATCCTTGCCGAAGCTGCGGAAGTTGCCGAAGCTGCGGAGGCAGGAGCTGGTAATGCTGTGCCAGCCTGGATGGACGATGCCATCGCCGAGGGATTAACTGAGGACGGAGAAATTACAGTAACACGTCAAGGTGAAGAGTTTACGGTCAAGATGAAGGATGGATGGTCGAAGGGGACGCCGGGCAACCGTGCACAAAATCTTGCGGAACATTGGGAAAAGCATGGGATACAAGGACAGGAATTCGAGGATCTGGTTATTACAACTAAGGAAGAATACCAGACAGTGGCTTTTCGGATAAGCGAAGAAGGTAATGCGATGGAATATTCCGCACCAGGTAAGTACAATGGGTCTATATATTATGATGTCGAAAGCGAGGTCTGTTGTCATATGACTAATCAAGGGGCACAATCGGTTCCCAAGACGATGTATAGGGTTAATCCCAAACCACCCTTTACTGCCGAAGGTACAATGTCTAATAAAGCAGGTAGCCTTGGTTGGAAGAGAATTGGCAATTAACCTAAGGAAAGGGGATTTGAACATGTGGATAGAAAAAGTCCCTAGGACAATACCAGCTGGATAATGGCTGAAAGTCTTCCACAGTAAGCTGTATAGACGATGAGGTCCGGCCACTCGTGGGCCGGAGAATTGTTCCTATAAAAAGCTAATCTTTTGCGGCTAACTTATTTAGAAGATTCTTCCGTTATTTGCTTCGAAAAGTAATGAGCGTTCTCACGCTCATTACTTTTTTCGCAGCAAGACTCTTCTAGGTGGCTTAGTCGATGATAAGCTCCATGTTAAATTCGATTTGATCTTCTTTTGGATCGAGAGGTGCGGTGTCTTTGAAGTTTCCCCAAAGCTTAACGTCAGAAACACTCTTGGTTTCCCCACGATACCTGCAACCATAGCCACCATTAATGTCGATATAGTCCTTGCCTTTACCCTCCAGGGCAAAAACATAAGTAAGATCGACAACATTGCCGCGGGATGGAGTCTTCGCTATGCTCCAGAGCTGGATGTTCTCGCTGAAATCAATAAATTGATTACCGGTGCAGTAGATTCCCCGTCGTCGTGGATTATCGATACGGACGATATTTCTTCGACCATTCTCCTGATCTTTTAATTGATCACGATTGGCCGATCTCCAGTAGCGTTTTTGCTGATCCATAACATAATCAATAACCTTGGCTGCTTTTTTAATTTGATCATTAAACTTGTCCCGGGCGCTACCTTTGACTGTGATCTTTATGCAATCTGCGTTCTCGATTCCTTTTCTAAGGAAAGAACTACTAACTCGGTTGCGCTGCAAACCATCTCTTAGCTCAAAGTTAGTAAATCTCTGGAAAACTCTTTGTTCTAGCTGGGGAAGGTAGCCTTGAAAAGATGTTTCTGAACAGTCGATGATTTCGGCAGAGTCAATGCTGTTTGGGTTTACGCGTAAATAGCTATCAAGGTTGACCTTTCCTGGGAATTCTAGTCCGGCTTGACCTGTAGAACTAATAACTAATACTGAAACGATTGAGGATAAAATTGATTTCATTTTTTACGTCCCTTGAGTTAGTAATTAACTGTTGACGAAGAAAAAGATAGCAGATAATCCATCGAATGAAAGAGACGTAATGCGACGTGAATGCAGATTACTTTCCAGATCGTTACTATTTCGTTGCAATCTATTTTCGTGGCGTAAATAGGCGGTGATGGTAGGATTATCGATCCTAGAAATAAATAACTATTCCATGCTTGTGCTATTATATATTAAGTTTCTTAGAATCACAGCAGTTCATCTAGGTTTTATCCTAGTTTTTAAATGAAACGGTCTTGAGCCAAGAAAACTTAAGTAAAAATATCATTTGGAGTATGTGGTGAGCAATAAAAAAAAATTTGCATTGAAATACTTGGGTTACTTTTTCATCGGCTTTTTGTCTCTTGTTTTGATCATGGTC
>PBRN01000090.1 GCA_002725955.1 Pseudobdellovibrionaceae bacterium | reverse complement strand
GGTCGCCCTGCGAGTGCAAGGATACCCATTGCTAACAATAATGATGCAATACCACCTTGCTTAGGATGATTTGTCATTACAGCAAGGTGTGGTTTGTCTTCAAGAATCTGACTGGCAAATACTGTCAAAGCGCGTTTCGGGCCCACTTCGACGAAAATGCGCGCACCTGCTTCATACATAGTCAGAATTTGTCGCGTCCATTCGACTGGAGATGCCATCTGTGGCGCTAATTTTTCCAGTATTGCAGCCTTGGAGTCATCGCCCTCTAGTGGGTAGAATGATCCATCAACATTGGCCGTGATTGGAATCTTTGGCCAGTGGATATCAAGTCCTTCCAAGTATCTACGCAACGGTTCGTTTGCAGGTGCGACAATACGTGAATGGAATGCATGTGATGTGGGTAATTTTGTACACTGGAAACCAGAACTCTCGAATGATTGCATGGCTAAAGTTACCGCAGCACTATCTCCTGCGATAACAGTCATCTTTGGTGAGTTTTTGTTAGCAGCGATAACATAGCCATCAATCGCCTCAATAATCTCTCTGACCTTGTCATAAGGAGCGGTTACGCTAGCCATCAAACCAGTATCCTCTATTACCACATTACCCATCTCAGTGCCCCTAGCTGCAGCTGCACGCAGTGCGCCATCCATATCGAGAATGCCCGATGACATCAGTGCCCCATATTCTCCAAGGGAATGACCTGCAACCATGTCGGGCTTCAAACCATGATCGTTCAAAGTCTGCTCAATCGCCAAATCAGCAGTTAGCATAGCCGGCTGAGTATATTCGGTTTGCATCAACTTCATTTCTGCTGCCTTTCTCTCGTCCGCCGATACATCTTGTAAGACAAATTCCGATAACGAGTCTCCGTCCAACACTTCATCCATTGTTCGATCGCTAGCTTTCCATACCTCTTGTACCGCATTATAACGTAGATGTAAATCAAGAGTCATGCCGACATATTGAGAGCCTTGTCCGGGATACATATGAGCGATTTTTGCGCCATCTGGAAGTTTAGATTCAGAACTGACCAATATTCCCTGTGCTTGTAAGAAACCCCATTTGGCTTCATCATCCAAAGATTTCAGTGCGAGTTGTTTTCGCTTTTCAAATTCTGCCCAAGAAGTTGCAATCAGCGCGAAACGAAATTTGGCATCTACATCAAATTCCTGACTTGAATCTGCAAGTGCTTGTGAAAGACGGAGCCCTTTTGGATCTTCGTCGAAATTAGCACCAGCAAAGGTGGTTGATTGTAGTGCAGAAGTGATAGAACCGATATCAGCACCAGAAAGAAGAAGCAAACCTCCTTCGATGGATTTCAGTTGTTCGTGCGTCAAACTCGGTTTAGCGAGAGGATCTAATATTGCTGGTAAGGAAGGTGCTTTCGGCCTTGGCTCAGAAATACCTAGAGAAGTCATTGCAGCATCTCGTGAGTTATCCCACCTTTCAGCGAGTTGCGAATGGTATTCTTCATCGAATTGTTCGAGGGCTACGTGGAAATTGGTACCGCCAAAGCCGAAAGCAGAAACTCCGGCTCTTCTCGGTGAACCGCTAGCAGTTTCGGGCCAATCTCTCGCTTCAGTAGGTACAAAGAATGGGTTAGTGGTCCAATCCACGCTTTCATTAGGAGTTGAAAATCCAGCGCTAGGAGGTATTGTTCGGTGATGTAATGCTAGAACGGTCTTTAGCATACCCGCTATTCCTGCTGCTGCTTTCAGATGACCGATTTGGCTTTTAATCGAACCCACTGCTACATTCTCTCCGTTTGAAACCTCATCGAATATCTCACTGAGAGAACCTAGTTCTGTAGCATCTCCAACACGTGTTGAAGTTCCATGCGCCTCGATTAATTCTACTGAAGATGCTGGGAAACCTGCTTGCGAATATGCTCTGGATACCGCTTGTAATTGTCCCCTTTTACTCGGCGCAGTAATGCCTTTACCGCGGCCGTCACTACTGGCCCCTACGCCTCTAACGACAGAATATATCTCGTCGCCATCACGAATTGCATCGCCAAGGCGTTTGAGTATCATTACTCCTGCCCCTTCTCCCATGACAAATCCATTTGCTCGTGCATCGAAGGGCGTGGAATGAGTTGGGGAAAGTGCGCCGATCGCACTAAATTTCGAATATGTAGCAGGCTCCATTGTTCGGTCACTCGCACCGCAGACCGCTATCTTCACTTGGCGTGCCTGTAATTGTCGACATGCGTCCACCAGTGCCGCCATAGAGGATGCGCAAGCGGCATCTGTAGTGTAATTAGGACCTTGTAAATCGAGGAGGTTGGCAACTCTGCCCGCCACGACATTCGCTAATTCGCCCGGCATTGTATCCTCGTCAACTTTTGGCAGACCATCGTTCCACTCGCGTAAAAAACCTTCAGGGTCGGTCATTCCATGCTCTGATGCGATGCGCACCGCTTGATCACTGTGTATTCTTAGAGTGGTGAAGCCGCGGTTTTCACCACCTAATGCGTTAGCAAAAATAACTCCAGTTGCAGCTCTATCTAATTCCTTACCGCCGTCACCATAACCAGCATGTTCAATCGCTGCAGCAGAAGCTTCGACCGCCCATAACTGACTGATGTCGATCTGTGGTAAAGTACCAGGAGGTTGTCGCCAACGACGCCAGTTAAATTCAAAATCCTCAACAAAGGCGCCTATCTTCGAATAGGTTTTGTTATCCTTTACGCTACCTGGTTTTCCTTCAGCATCGAAGAAATCCCGTATATTCCAACGGCCATCGGGTAGTTCTTTTATTGAAACGTTGGCATCGATTATATTCTGCCAAAAGGTATCGATATCGGGTGAATCTGGCAATATACAAGATAGCCCGACAATTGCGATTGGTTCGAATGGGCCTTGCTCAATCCCATTTAACGTAGATGAGTCGGATTCAGCCATATTACCACATCCTCACTCCATAATGTTCGAGGGCACCATAGTGATCGAGTATCCTGCATCAACATGGATGCACTGGCCAGTAACGCCAGAAGAAAGGGGGCTAGCGAGCCATAGTGCAGTACCAGCTACATCTTCTTGGCTGACATTACGGCGCAAAGGAGCATTGGCTTCAACATGTTCGAGGATCTTATCGAAGCCAGGGATGCCAGAAGCGGCTAGTGTTTGGATAGGACCAGATGATATCGCATTAACACGATGACCTTCAGGGCCAACATGACATGATAATTCTCTTGTCCAACACTCAAGAGCCGCTTTTGCCATCGACATTATCCCATAAGATGGGACAAATCGGGTTGAAGCAGCATAAGTTAGAGTTATTGTTGAAGAGCCGGGTGCAAGATATGGTAAAGCGTGCTTCAGGCAACGTTGTAACGAATTTGCAGAGATAGTCATTGCAGTATTGATTTTATCATCATCCACGAATAGAATAGGGCGGTCGAAACACTCACGTGGAGCAAATCCAATCGCATGAATCATAATATCTGCTTTGATCCCAGGGTTTGCTTTAGAAAATTCATCGAAGAATGATTTTGTATCAGCATCGGTTGCTACATCTAATGGATAAAAGCCCGCAATGGCAGGTAACTGATCTTTTAGTTTGAACACTCTACTCATAAATCTCTTCTGAAAACCAAGGTGGAGTATTACTCCGGCTTCAGCTAAACTTTTACAAATAGCCCAAGCGATACTATCTTCGCTTGCAACACCGAATACGAATGCATGTTTTCCCTTAAGTCTGAGCATGGTTACCAACATACCCTATGGGTAGGTGTTGCTCTGAACACTAAGCCTTTGACTGTTACCATGACAAATCGCTCGCAATGCCCCATTCACGGGTTATGCCTAAAGTGCGTTATAGTTTCTTTTTAACATCAAAGGTCATCGAAATCAAAATCATCTAAATCATCTAAATCGTCTAAGTCATCGAAATCTAAGTCATCGAAATCAAGATCATTACTCACTGCAATATCTTTTACCACATCGAGTGTTTCTGGTTCATCATAGAGTTTATCATCTGTTTTATTGCTCTTCTTTGTGATTTTACTGATGATTATTACCAATAATAGGAGGACGAATATTCCCCCCCCTAATGCTGAATACATCTTAACGTCTTCATCGCTAAGAGAACTTAGGCCAGCAATACTAATGCCTCCAACCTCAGTAGGGGATTTCTCTGCTGTTATTGACAACGTGATGCTTTGTACATGTTCGGAATCAGAGGCAAGCATACTTTTTGCTTCTAATACAATTTCCACTGTTATTTCTTCTGTTACAGACTCTGGAGAAATTATTGTGATATTGCTGTTTACTATACCACCTTTGACTAGATTAAATCTACTGAAAGAGTCATCAGCGAATGTAAATCCCGCATCTTCAAGGGCTGAAACACTATCTTTAGTTATGCCCACTTCTAATTGGTCGTCAGAGTTACCATCGTTCAAAATTGAAAAGGTAAGGATTGACTCTTGACCCGGTTCCAAATTACGCGGGCCTTTCTCGTTCATATCAAGCACTGGCTTGTGGTAAACCAGAGAAGTGATTGTACCACTTTTATTCGATGTCGCCCCTGCCGCCTCCCATGGAATAGTAATTGGGTCGCCACCAATAGTAACAGACATAACTGTAGCCATTAAGTCAAAATCAACAGTTTTTGCATCCATTCTCCCGCTGCCAGTAAACGTGACCGTAACCTCTATCTCTCCCCCTCCTTCGATGTCATAAGGACCTGCAGGTGACATCGAAATAGCGAAAGCATTGTCATCGATTTCCGATTCAAGTTTTATCTCTTCCTTGTGAAAGCTATCATTGTGGATAGTACAATACATATAAGCAGGTTGTAANNNTTCGGGATGAACATTCATTTCAGGATTCATATCAAGACATTCAATATCAACTGCGGGAANAGGTGACGNTTTGTGCAGAAACAGCCAAACTAAGAAGTGGAATAAGCACCAATGACAGTAAAACCATCATACTTGCGCGTGCTGCCATACCCNGTCGACTAATCCCTCGGTCATGAACCTGACCCCTTTTAGTCTCCATAAATACGGTTTGCTAAATCCTGATGAGTGTTCCACAGTATCTCCTCGGGTAAACCTGCTTCTATCAGTTGTNTAGTCCNTTTTGCCACTGTCTTAGGCCCCANTACNGCNCCNGGNCTTCTTGGGTCATCCATGTAATCGGTCTCAAGNAAGAAACCATGTGAACTNTTTTCGTAAGTNGCCATCAATTCATCGATTGCTCCGCTCCCAGCAAGTACACTNGGAGTCAGNCCTCCGACATTAGCAAAAGATACGTCAGGAGGAGCATAATGCCGTACCAGCATATGCNTATCNAGACCAACNCTATCTGCCATATCTCCCAATTCNGGNTAAGTAGATTCTGATTCTCCTTCAACGTGCAACTGTAAAGGTATTNTTTCTTTTCTAGCCAAGTCCATNGTCTNTTCAAGTAGCCGATTNGACAATTGCCAAACCTCATCNGAAACCGGCCAATGTGGCCGNCCAACTTCACCAATACCTACNGCTTCACCCTCATGNACCAANTCGAGNGCAGAGTGNATACTATCCCAATAATTCTGTTCAGCANTTTCAGGCATTGATTCGAATTGATGAGCGAATGCAGCGGGATGTGGNCCNAGTATNACCCTCACGCCAATTCCCATTTNNCTTACTTCCTTAGCCATGGAGACNGTATCGCGATANGATTGCAAATGNCCNTCATAGGTAGTGGGTGGCGCNGCAAAATCNGGACANTGNACNAAAACNAAATCAGTACCNCCAACTCGNTTNAAGGCNCTNACTGCATCAAGGTAAAGNCCNGCNCGATTGAGNTGAAAATGGTCATCGAGAATTGGACCATCATATGCCATCCGATCACTACTCNNTCACGTATTTCAGNTCTCTGAANCGNTTCAACCAATGAACTGCNGCCATTGCCACCATATTNGGATGAGTNGCATCGATTGCAATCGAACGCCCACTAGGCCANANCAACAATTCCATCTCNTGTCTATTATCNTCGATNCTAAGACANCCTAAACGGTCATCCATTTGCGAAGTTCCTGAACCAAGATTNTTACGAACGTCGCTTAGATCTAGATTTACTCCNAAGTCAAAAGATGCCACAAGCGGACCCATTTCCGAAACCAATCCACTATCATCNCNTCCAATTCTTAGTAGAACTTCCTTTGCTGCNGCACGTGCTGCTTCTTCGCGATGAGTGCCATGAACGACAATCCTACCTTCGCTATCGATTACAATTGTCGCCCGGGGGCTTTCAAGAGCTTTAATGATGATATCTCCGGTTCTTTGGCCGTCGAGTTCTTTGACTACCGCTTCACCATCTACTGGAGGAGAACAAACAAAACGCACAAGTTGATTTTCAACGCGTACTTCGATAGATTTCCTTGCCATATTTACTCCTCCTCACCTTGCGAACTCGGCAATAGACATGAAACCTCCTCCGGTTTCACACCATTTTGTAAGTGTTCAAGAATCGAAGAACGCCATGCTTGAGCAATAGGCACCATCAATACTGCATCGTTGCCATTTGTTTTTCTTAACTCTGCTAATGCGCCTCTGATTCTAGCAGCATAACGAGAATCCTTTTCATCGTTAAGTTCATCTGAAGAACGAGCAAGTATCATCGCCCACCAAGTTGCTGCAAGGGCACTAGCTTGTTGCAAACTCTGCCCCTCCGGTACATCAGGAATTTGCGATTTCAACTTGATTCGTTTGAATTTTCGACGCCATGAGCCGCCTACTCTTATCATTGAAAGCAGACGTAATAGTTTTGTCATTTCCTTTGCTTCTGCGGTGATGTGCTCTACCCATAATTCATCATCCAAATCTGGTTCAGCGAAGAAAACAGGCCTGTCATTAGCTACAGCAGCACGATGCAATCGTCTTGGCTCTGGATCGGGGAATCGTCCAACTTGAAGGTCGGTAATCTCCAATAGCTCATCGAGATAAATACCGGTTATTCCACCGCCGAGAAGTGCACTTTGCAAGTTTACACCTGGGTCTTCGAGTTCATACTTCTCCTCTTCTTCCCAAATCTCTACTTCGTCAGATGATGATGGCAAGCAAATGCCATGCCATTCAACTCGAGGCCAAAGGCGCCTTGGCAATACCACTGTTGGTAGAACTCCGTGTAATAGTACCGTACCCCCTTCAGGATCGGACCAATGAATCTCAGCCCAAGACAGGTCCATTTGAATCAACTATTACCTTCAACCCAATCTTTGAGCGTATCGATATCCCAGCCCATGTCAAAGTATCCTTGAATGGTACCTTGGTCCCATTGCGGGAAGGTTGCGAGAGCTTCAGCCATCTTTGGATCTACAGTGCCATATCCGCCTGTGCTGTAGTCACTAGCATATTCGGAACCACCAGAAGGAGCAGCATACGTATCCTGTGGTGCAGCATAATTGTCAGTAGGTATGTTAGCATATGATTTTTCATCACCATAATCTTCGTAGAATTCTTCATCGCCTTTACTGCGCCTAACCAATACAACGATTACCACCAAGAGAATCAGTACCAATCCGCCCAAGCCGGAGAACAGTAGAGTAGTTACCCCACCCACATTATCTTCCGCCGAGACTCTAATGCTGAAGCCTTTATCAAATTCAGAGCCATTCCAGATAATCCTATCACTATCGCTATCGATAACGAGTAAATACATTCCAGTAGCGGATTCTGTGAATTCTTCCAAGTTGACATAAACACTTACTGTTTGGCCAAATTCAATTTGTTGAGAAGTCACCGTAGTCTCATTTACTGGGAAACCATCATTGACAACAGAATTAATCTCAAGTGTTATGTTACCAGCTTTAGTACCAGCATTCCTTACAGTAATTTCCAAAGTAACGATATCCCCTACTTTTGGTGCTGAAGGAGTCATTCGAACTGCATCTATCACAAACCTTGCTTCCTCGTAAATCAAGTTGTAATTGGAACTGGCAGCAGGGTCATTGAGCACTACAATGCCCTGTACTCCCTTTTCTGAATCGATTCCGCCGCCATCTATTGCCCAACCCGCTGAATCACGGCCATCTATCCAAAAGATGATGTCTATATCATTCACATTTTCGATATCTTGTTTTGTTGGTCTTTCTGAGTTTGGCCAAAGATCAACACAATCAGCGGTCAATAAGTAATTGCCACCAACTACTGACAAGACCATATCAGTTGATAGAGAGCCGTCATCATTGAGTGAACTGGAGAATGTATCCTCGAATAATTTCCATGAAGTGTTTGTTTGAGGGTCTAGATACATCCCCCATTTTAGACTGATTTCACTTGCAACCAATGCAGAATCCTCTTCAACAGCAACTCTGATGTCAACGCAATTAATAGTGGATGAAGGTAAATCGACTTGAAGAACTTCATCATTTATGGCAGTTGCTTGCCAAGACCCTTCAGCGATTTCTGGTTTTACGCCATCAACTTTGATAGTGAAAGTACTACATCCATAAATCGCATTACTTTGGCATAGTGCTGCAGTGAAGTCTTGTGCACCCGTTGGTATATCTACTAATTCGAAATTATAGGTATACTCATTATTTGCTAAAGGAGCGGTGATTGGGATTGAGAATGCACCACCTGATAGTTCGATATCAGTAACCTCTCCCGGATATGCGAAATATCCTTTCACACCATCAGCAAGTGCTGCTAATCGAGTAATTCGTAAAGTCATTGGAACTTCAGGTAAAATGTATACGTCGCTAGAAATTCCGTCAACGAAGGCATATTTGCCTTCGAACAATATTGTATCTCCTGGATAGACGAAGTTTTCCTGAGTATCAGATGTAATTGGCTCGGATATATCTGTGAAGGTTGGAGACACACCGGATCTGAAATCAAGTCGGAAATCATCGCTGTAAGCCCATTTCTGGACATATGTTTGGCCACCTGCTGTAATCGAAGTACCACTAGCATAATCCTTGATTCTAACTGTTGGCGTGGATGTAGATGACAATCCAGGAATATTCCAATCAAACATGATAGGAATATCCAAAGTAAATACTGAGACATATGGGTCTATAACTGGATCTCCATATTCATCGAGAATCATAGGTCCTAAACTACCATTTCCATCATCGACTAGAAGAGTTAGGTATTCATTCGATGAATATACGGTATTATTGCTAGGCCAGTACTTGATATCCCAATCTCCTGTTGCTCCTAATGTCAAATCATAATAATCAACATCGCTCCAGCCATTTGCATCTCGAGAATTAACTTGAAGATGATACACATTACCTGCATACATGGTATAATTCCACTTTCCTACACTCTGTGGGTGATCTGCATTGTATAATTTTTGACCATTAGAATCCGTAATTTCGAATGATGTGATTACTGCTGGCTGTTGAGACATAGAAGCATAATTGACCATGTCGTTTTCTAGTCCAGGCCCTCCTCCATTGACTTGATTTCCTGCAAGATCTGTTCCAGTGAAGTATATGCTGACCTTCCCTTCAGGATCCATTCCACTATTCTCATCATCGCTGAATGCTCCAGTGTAATTAACAGTCTGTCCTGCTCCATCAGAGGATAGGATTTGCGTCTTATATTCACTTGCATCAGCAATACCATCACCGTTAGCATCATCGCTTGCTTCAACCCAGTAATGCATTGTGATTTCATCTGGCGGGAGAGGGAGATCATAAGATGAAACTCTAAACTGTTGGTTTAGACTAGGAGTGATCCAGCCATTATCCTTCAACCAAATCCAACTTCCACCAGCATAGTATTGAATCGGTTCAAAGTCAGGACCGGTGACAAAACTCGGTGCATAATTATCAATTGAAATATTCATGTCGATTGCACAATCGCCATCATAATCTAGAGAAACATCCGGACATAGTGTATCTCCTCCTTCATACCCAGTCATTCTAAATCGATATGTCTCAATACCTGCTGCATCGAAACCTAAATCGATTTCCCAATTGAAATCTCCACCAATAGGTCCAGAAATATTTGCAACTTCTAGCCATTCAATGACTAATTGCGAATCATTAAATGACACTAATTTCCTTTCCATTGATAAATAATATGCATTTGGATCGGGTGATGAATCAAGTCCTTCGAGTTGGATACTACCGACTAAAGTCACAGTTCTACTAGAGTTAGCATTGAGTAGATCTTGAACGACTCCTGCGCTGTTTTGTAATTCGAATGAAGTAATTCCAGCGTCATTTTCAACTGCATTACTGCCTGGGGGGGCTAGTATAACCGCTCCAGGAATCCCAAGATTACCATTTGATGCGACTAAATTTGCATAAAGATGTAGAGTTTTGGTATCTTCCCAATTTGGATTGACTGTGAATCTCCAAGTTATTTCCATAGTATTGCCGTTTAGCATTGCGTTTGATGCTTCCATAGTTAGATAATCATCGATATCGCTAAGTTCTTCAAATCCATCATTATCATTGTAGGATAATTCGACCACCCCTTTATCTGATTCCATACGTAATCTCGCTTCTGAGAAACTGGCTCCAGATGCAGGATCGACTGTGTGAGTTGAACGCACTTCAATAATTTCACCTGTAGGATATAGACCAACTGGATTACCAATTATCTCTATTGTGGACTGATACCCAGATGCTGTTAGCACACCTAGATTTGATAGTTTGACTGAGCCACCACTAGTAGCACTCACCTTGATAGGTACATCAACCGAATCGCCTGCTGCTCCAAGTGCTATACCCTGATTGAGTTCTCTAGCGAGGTTGTGATTAGAGGATAGTGTGACTGACCAATCGTAGAGAATGTCAAGATTTTTTATGGTTACTGAAGAACCTGTTATTGCAAAATTATTGCTAACTGCCAATTCAAAATAATACCACTCATTGCCATATTCATCCGCATATGCTGCACTAACAGCAGGATTATCTTGCAGACTATTCAGAGCTCCAGATAAATTGAGACTATCTCCCAGACTCCCATCACCGATAGTGGTGACATTATCAATGACTCCGAGTGCAACCTCCATTCCTGAAGAAATTATTGAGAGGTTAAATCCTGTGTTTTGATGGAAGATATTATTGTTATCTATTACGAAATCAGATAGGATTATGTCTGCTCCTTTTGGCAATACGAATCCAGCACCAACACCTTCGCCAAAGTTATCGAGTGTGATTGTTGACTCAGAGAAGGAAGTGTCCCAACTATCGGCTCTACCAGCAGAGAATACAGTTTGACGACCAAATGAGTCGAACGCTTCTTTATTCATACCCCATTCCAAATCACCATCGCCTGCTACATCAATAGCAACACTTCGTGCATTATGCCCAAATTCGAGATCGAACCAGATTGCACTTACACCGCAAGCAGCAGTATACGTAATGGCTGAATCAAAACCATTGATTGGTTTAGCAGGAGTCCACTTATTTCCTGACAGAAGATTCTCTGATTGAGCAAATCCTGGCCCGTAGTTGATTGTGACGTTTGCATCTTCGGAAGGGCAATTATCTTGAATAATTGGAGTTATCGCAGTGATTGGTTGGCTAAATTTCTTCATATCTCTTGCAGGATTGAATGTCTCATCTTTAACCGCAGGTGTATAGAAGATCTGCCCCCCAAGTGGCTGAGTAGTCCATACGCCATCCGTAATATCAGAGAACAATGAGTAAATCGATTGGTTAAAACCTGTGCCAACGCGAGTTCCAAGCGAATAACCATACAGAATTGGTGTTGCTAAATTTGAAGGTCCGGAATCGAAATGGAATACGACATCGATATAAGGATAAGTATCGGTATCAACATCCCATAACTCGATTATGTCGCCTTTCAATCCAGTCATCGCTTTACCATTCTTGTCAATTACAACTTGCTTTGTATCTGTAGAGATTATGTCGACATAAAAATCACCGGTTGGTGAATCTTTGTATTCAATCGATAGAAGACCATAGCCATCTGGGTTATTTGGGCTGTATGTCGGCGCCCAATTTGAAAAATTAGCCCATCCGTGCTGAGGTAGTGTTTCACCAAGACGGAAATCATCGATAAACCAACCCGGCATCGAATTATTGTAAGCTGCCTCATTGAAACCATTGTGTTCCATGACAAATTCAAGTTGTACTGTTGCATTAACGTGCTTTGATAGGTCCAGTGCAAGAGTCCCCCAGCCATCCGATTCTCCAGCGACTGCGAATTCACCACTACTTACACCGCTACAAGATTGAATATTTCCATTACCGAACCCGACAGAATGAAGACCGCCTTTACCAGTTACTTGATTGGTAGAAGTCGGACTGAATGTCGCCCCAGTCCCTGCTCCCCAAGCAAATGGTATCCACGAATATTGACTCCAACCCACTCCATCTGTTGAATTACGAATTCTTACATATGCACAGTCATAAAACTCATCAATCCAATTCTGACCGGTTTTTACATGACTCCAATGCATTCCAAACCAAGATGAAAAACTGGCTAATTCCCCTCCTGGGAATACCTCGATTTCTGGCGACTGTAACCTATATTCAAAAGTACCACCTAAGTCATTGGTGTAGTTATTATCAATATCGAATGGATTTGTCCCCCAGCACCAATCTCCCGTACTACATCCTTCTGGTATTGCGGATGTTCCGTCAAGATATGTGTATGACCACCCCTGTGCATCAGTGAATTGGGCATCATTAAATTCAAAATCGGTAGTAAATCCTCCACTTGTAAGACCTAGACCTT
>PBRN01000089.1 GCA_002725955.1 Pseudobdellovibrionaceae bacterium | reverse complement strand
TCAGTCAGGTTCTTGCTAAAAAAATGACATTTAAGTCGATGAAGGATTCTGGCTTAACCTTTCCTTTTCGTAATGAAAGGGAATCATATCTAGCTGCCCAGGCCTTGGATCGTCTTGGTCAAGTTGATCTTGTTTTTAAAAATCTGGCGTTTGATAAAAATCAGGATCAGTCTTTGGATGAGGCCTATTACAGTTCCAATGACAGACGGGCTCTCAGATTTTCTGACGAAGGGCTACAGTTACCACGGCAGAAAATTCTTCCCTACGGCAGCTTGTTTAAAAATGGTGAAAAACAAAGGAATGAGCCGAATGCTAATTGGGCCATGTGGAGTCGGGTGCTGTCTTCAGGTCCCATTACTGGTTTAAATGCCAGTAAGGGGTTCGAGGCCGATTTTTCGGATTGGTTGGGGGAGACTGTTTTCCCATGGGTTGAAGCGATTCCTCAACAAAGTGAATTCTCCTTTGTTAGTTCCCGTAATCTATACGATGAATTTTATGAGACCCAGGCATACTCGTTGGCGGAAAAAAGAGCACTGGCGTTCTACATTATTAAAAATCTAATAGGTATTGTTGTTCCTGACCCGGAGAGGGTTAATGTGGCAGACCCAGAGGTTTCGAGGGCTGCTGGTCTCTTCACGGGATTTATTGGTCAAGAGTTCTTTCTCAAGCGTAATCAGAGTTGGAGTGGTTCACAAGCTATATTACCTTTGGAGACTTTTGCTGGTGGTAACTTTTCGGAAATGGGGATGAATCTGCTGCCGTCGAGTTTACAAGGTTTTGAGCAACATCTGGAAGATGTTGAAGGTAAGATTTTAAATCGAGGTGCAACGTCTGTTTTGGAAATGGCGGAGCTGAATTCTACGGTTCGGTCCTTGTTTGGTCTCAATCTTATGACTGTTAAAGCTCCAGGTGGTCAAACCCGAAGGTTGCAGCGTTATTTTCAACCTGTGATTGGTCTAGGGGGGAGTTGCTGGGACACGCCGGGATCAAGTCACCCGTGTCCGCTGGAATTTCCAGTAAAAGGCTCTGTTGAGGCCACTTGGCCTGAATATAAGGAAATGGTAACAGATGTTTTTCGGGGCACATTTTGCTTGGCCTTTGATCGGGAGAAATTTGGAGCCAGCTTTATTGAAGCCCTCGCTAGTGAATTAGAATTATCGCCAGAATTCTGTGATTCTTTATTAGTCGACTCTATCTTGACCACTCATGCTTTTGCTAATGAGTATCCGACTGATGTTGTCCAGAGTATTATTCTTGACTTAGTTACTGCTGGTCGGCTCATTAATTTAAAGCCGGGTTTAGCTTCTTTGCCATTGAAGTTGGGAGCAGGGAAAGAAGATAAGTCCCATGGTGGTTTTCGCTTGGAGATGGCTACCTTACTTGATCGGACTGTTATATTTAGTAATAGTCAGGCGGCAGTGGATCATAAGCGACAATTGAATTATCAGAATTTTTGGAAAGGTAACCCCGGTCTGATTAATGGTGCCCTAAACTATTTTGCTTGGCTGGTAGGTCCTGAGAAGGTTAGAGATAAGTTTAGGGAAATAGGTGTTCTGCATATGGCGCCTGACGGTAACTTTAGTGACTTACTATCATTGATAGAAGCGACGCAAATTAAGCACTCTAGGAATGATGCTTCAGCCTTAACCTTTATGATAGACGTTGTGAATCAGTTATTAGCTGATGAAGCTTTGTTTGATTCTATCATGCGCCTACTTGTGTATCCAACCGACATGGAAATAGGCGATATTTTGGGCTATGAGTTAGGTCTTGGCTTGAACGATTTGTACAAAGAAGATGGAGTTAATAACTTTGATTGGGAGAACCTTGGTAACAACTTTTTTAAAAGCGCCATCAGGCGTGAGAACTTTCAGACGATCCTGACCTTTCTTAGGTATCAGCAGCCGAGTGATTTGCAAGCATTTGCAACTATTTGTAAGCGTTCTATAGATGCTGTTGGTGGCCTTGACGGGCAGATTGCAGTTATCGACGCTTTTTTAGGATTTCTGATTGAATATTTTATGGCCTATCATCCTGATCAGGCTGTTTTTGTGAGTCAGAATTTCAATGTTTTTTTGCAGGGTATTACTAAAATCGATATGCCAAGTACCTATTGGCCATCTTTCCATCGTTTTGTGACATGGCTGAATCACGATGGTGTTGATTTTAAAAATCAGCCAGCACCGGCTTTGATTCGCAGTGCGAATGATTTGGTTGGTGCTTCTTTAGATAATGGGCCCGAAATGATTAAAGCCTATCAATATAATCCTACTGATTTGCAGCGGCAACCCGATTTTCTCAAAAACCTTATCATTGACTTTTTTGCGCCGTTTGGAAATGCCATCTCGGCAAACTATTTACTGGGAATTATTAAAGATACGATAGGTATAACCGGTTCCAATTATTTGGGTGTTTTGTTGCATGATCGCACGTATCGCCAGAAGGTGATTGATCTGATTCACTATGCAGGAATGGTTCCTGGGGCAGTCTGGACTAAAGCTCTCTATAAAATGCAAGGTTTATCTCCAGAAGCTAAGAACATCATGCGATGGTCTTCCGGGAAGATAGTTTGGAGTCCACAGGCTTCATCATCCTCCAAATTTTTTATGGCTAGGTTTGGTTCTATCATGAAGCCGGAGAACGA
Source organism: Pseudobdellovibrionaceae bacterium (assembly GCA_002725955.1). GTDB lineage: Bacteria > Bdellovibrionota_B > Oligoflexia > Oligoflexales > Oligoflexaceae. Next base: position 9,571 of record PBRN01000089.1, on the reverse strand, counting down.
TTTTCTAGATAAGCAACTTCAGCTCCTCGAGAGCTGGATTAGTGGTAATAAGAAAAGGTCATATGGAGGTGTATTATGAAGAGCTTTCTGTTTGGGTTTTCGAGTATTTTCTTGGCTGTAACGGCATTTGCTGAAGCGCCTTTTGAAGTGCCTGCATCTTGTTTAGATGCTCTGTACGATAATGGTATTTGTGTGCAGGCAGAACCATCTACTGATGAAAAAGGGTCGGTGGATGCAGAAGCTTTTATACTTCTGTATAAAACTGACTTTCCGGATCTACAGGCAGCGGCATATCAATATTTTGATTTTGAAAAATGGGGTGCATATTACCAGGCAGCTGAATATGATAAAACGACAGTGATTGCCTCTCAGCCAATGAATCCTTTGGAAACCGTTGATGATGATGGTAATCCTGTCACATACCTTCGGGACTATTTTATTATGGATACAAAAATTCCAATCATAGGTAAACAACGGGTGCGAGGGGTGAGTTATTATCAGGACAGATCTCCAGACCCTTCAAGGCATTTAAGCTGGTCTTTTTGGCTTGCGAGAGGAGAAGCTATTGAAGTGCCAGAAGGTGAGCCTGTGTTAACTAATTCTGAAGGTTTAGCTAAGCAAACCGGTATCATGGATATTGTTGAGTGTGATGAATTTGATTTATGTGCAGAAGACGAAATATTGATCAGATATAAAGCCCGAATGAGGCATGAAATTGCTATTTTGCCTAAATATGCATCGGCGTTTTCTAGAGATCAGTTTGAGGCTTTATTTACCGGTATGTTTCTGCGTTAATTCATTAGAAATTGATAATCTGAGCCTTCCCTATAAATGCGATGATAAGGGAAGGCCTATTTAACTTTTTTAAGGCTGCTATGCTTGTAGTGTCTTGTCTTTTTTCACAGCTGGACTCACATGACCAAGCTAATACCACCAGTCCATGACCGTATGCTGCCTCCTATATTAATACTGGTACCTTCTTTAGTTATGATGTCTTTAGACTGCAGTTGAGTTTGTTTTGTGGCAAAGTGGATATGAATGAGTTGGCCTTGCTCAGATGACTGAGGTTTATAGGTTAACGTTGATCTTAGAGTCAAGGATTGCTCACCGGTATCGACCGTATTGAGGTTTGGATCACTATCGTTCAAAGCTGATGAACGATCTTCTGCTGCCAGGCTTAGGTTTGATAGCCATTGCCGGGACATGGGTAAGTCTAATGACACTCCATAACCAATGGCGATAGTATCTTTCAATCTTGGTGTTTGAATTGTGGTGGGTGCTGCAATTTCCGAGTTAGCGATAAAGTAAGGTGCTTTATAACCACTCCATCTTGCTATTTCGTAGTTGATGAGTAACCCCAATTGTTGCCATTGCCAAGTTGCAGTCGATTGAAAGATTTCGGGCTCATAAAATAAGATCATATTGGTTGATATGGTCGCTGGTAATGATAAGTCTTCAGTAGCAAATACTACTTCAGCATCGAAAGAGGCCTCAGTATTAGCCGCTGAGCGGTATAGGGTTTCGAGTCCCAAAACATGTTCTGAGATTTCTTGTTGCCATCGTATACCTGCATACGGGATTTGTAGCGGGCTGACATTGATGGTTCCCCTCCCTTTGATTTCTTTAGCTAATCCCACTTGTATTTTGCCGTCAGTCTCAATGGTATGATAAAGGCCAAGACCAGCCGATAAATGGAATGGAAGAGCAAAACCGAGGGCCGTATAGATTTGCGGTCTTTGGACTCTTTTGGAGTATCTTAAGTAAACTCTTTCTTCGCCAGATAAAATTTGAATTTTCAGGAAGTTCTCCGGTATTGAGCCTGAGGCTCCGAAGTGTATTCCCAAGGGCATTGGAATCTTCAGTTGAAAGTTAGTTTTTTGAAAAGAACCACTTTGCTTATCGTTCAGCTCGTCAGAAGGTAGGGCTAAATCAACCTGAGGTCTTTGGGTTAGTGGGTTCAGTCTTAGATTAATGGTTTGTATTTCGGCGGATATAGTTGTTCTATCCGTTTCCACTAGTGTGGCAGGGTTGCTTAATTCTGTTTGAAAAAATGGCATGGGAGGCTTAGGTGCCGAAAATACTTTTGGGCTTTTAGTAGTATTTTCAATATTTCTTGAAAATTCATCCGCAGAGGTTTTAGAATGTCCGGCAGAGGTGTAAAGAAACGAGGCAGCAAGGGTTATTATCCACTTTTGTTTAACACCAAGGCTATTGAACATCATTGATCTCTCCTATTTAAGACAACCATCACTACCCATGTTCCTCCACTCCTACGGAGTGCTGGATTTTTTGTTCTGTCTCAAAACAGGAGCCACTTTTTGCAAGCATCCAGATGTGGTTTTGAACTTCATGATGTTTACNAAAAATGTTTAACTAAAATTTCATCTTATCAGTAGGATTTCTATTTCGTCAATTTTACAAAGATGNATCATCAGGATNTTCCNNTTAGAGGNCTAGCTCTAAAANAGNTNTGAATGTTTATTGNCTATNGCNCGNGNTAATCTGGTGNGNTGATCACAANTAGATANTATTTTNATTTCCTAGTGAATAATAGCCGGATTTGCCTGAGCGGGTTTGCCCAGTCTGTGTACTGGTGAAGGTGGCATTCTGCCNTCTAAATCAAGAATNTTGTAATGNGANGCTTCTTCGGCTCCGACTAGAATTTTTCCNGATTTTTNCATGATTTCAGGATCATTTGCGATAGCATCAATAATNAGNCCAGTAAACTCTGGAGTTTCAGCATGNAGAAGTATNGATTTNAACTNANCGGGGTCTGAAGAGGCNTTTGCCAATAGTCGTTCTGTTTTCAAAATNCCCATCCAGATCGAAATACATGCTATACCATATGGCTTTAAATCCACAGCCATATCATTTGCGAATTTATCGATGGCAGCTTTGCCTGCGCCATAAGCNGGGCCATGCATATAGCAGCGCCCTCCAGGAGATGATGTATGAACAATNAGTCCTGATTTTTTNGGTGCCATTATTTTAGCAGCATAGTAGCTAGCNACGTAGTGAGAGCGCATGCCGACGTTCATGATNTCGAGAAATTCCAGTGGCTTTTCCCAAAAGGGGCCTGGTTGGGTAAGNCCTTGTGGTATAGAGCAGGCGTTATTGACCAAGATATCGAGCTTACCTTGTTCCTTTTCGATTCTTGCAAAAAGATCNTTGACCTGTTGATCNTCTCTATGATCNCAAACTACAGGAATACCGCAGCCTCCGTTANTCTCGATNGCTTCAGCTGTCTCTTCTATCGTGCCGTTCGNATGGCCATGCTTTTTTTTATGGCTNCGGCCAGTGACATATACGATTGAGTTTTTTATACCAAGAGCCTTTGCAATGCCTTTGCCCGCACCTCTGCTGGCACCAGTCACCAAAATGACTCGCTTATCATCTATTTTCATTTCGGTTACCTCGATTGCTTTANTCATATTTAGTATTTATAAACAAAAATTTCAATTTANTGTATCTTAACTTAATTGGATGAAAGTGAAAGCATGGTTATGCGTTAGAATCAGGTAGCTGTTGTCTCTAAAATAAGTGATAAGAAATATAGTCGGTGCAAAAATAGTNCCTTAGACAAAAAAGGGAGATTTGGATGGCAACAGTTTTTGAGCANCCCCAAGCTATGATGGGTGAGATTGGTAAGCGNTTGGCNACTAGTGATTGGCTGTTGATAGACCAGGAACGGGTTAATCAATTTGCTGAAGCAACCGGGGANCTTCAATGGATNCATGTGGATCCTGATAAGGCTAAGTCNGGACCATATGGTGGCTGCGTAGCTCATGGCTACTTAACNCTGTCTCTGGTGAATCTGTTTCTTCCGCAAATTATCGATGTNCAGCGGTTTCAGTGGGCAGTCAATGTGGGGACCGATAAAATCCGTTTTCCTGCACCTGTGCGTGTTGGCTCAAGGATCCGCGGTTATGGAGAGCTGGTAGATGNAGAAGAAAAGAAAGGTGGTATTCAGGCGGTGATTCGGGTCACTGTTGAAATAGANGGAGAAGATAAACCNGCTTGTGTNGTTGACACTATTTCTCGCTATTTTCCNGAAGTTTCTCATTCATCTTGTTAAAAAACTACATTAGTATTTTGTAATAGATGGTGGCAGCTGACTGGCACTNTGGAAATCCAGAGTTAATATAGAAAAGGGAAGCATCATGGAATTGTTTCTGATTAGGCACGGTAAGCCAGAGATGGTAGAAACCAATGATGGATCTCCTGCTGATCCGAGTTTATCAGCCTTAGGTAAAGTTCAGGCNCAGTCGATGGCTGAATGGCTTGCAGATACTGAGTTTGATATCATTGTGGCNAGCTCTTTGAAGCGTGCCTACGAAACGGCTGAGCCNTTNGCTGCNNCNAGAAAGCANNCTATACAGGTAGAATCAGGGGTAGCAGAATTTGATAAAGATTCTGATTGCTATGTNCCAATGGAAACTTTGAAGAAAACTAACTACAAGCGATGGCANGGAATGATGAAAGGTGAATTTGGNCCAGATGTGNATTTCAATGCNTTTAGTGAAACNGTNATCAATACTNTTGAAGGNTTNGTTCAAAATAATCAGGGTAAAAAAGTCGCAGTGATATGNCATGGAGGAGTGATTAATGTTTGGACTGCTCATGTGATGGGGTGCCAGCCAAAGATGTTNTTTGCACCGGATTATACNAGTATCAGTCGATATAGAGCCGCNAGCAGTGGTGAACGATCGATCGTCAACCTGAACGAAGCNGTNCATCTTCAGGATAAGAATTTCTTTTTTGAAAATAAGCTGGGAGCAGCGGAAGCGACTCACTAATAAGCATTCATAGTTTTTACTTNGTTTTCTCCAGACCAGTGGCATTTGCATTTCTTGNTGGGAGAAGNTAATTAAATAAATAAAANAAATTTAAATGCNATTAACTTTTCCGGGAAGNAACGATGGACTTTAGATTGACTGAAGAACAGAGGGCTATCAAGGAAGGTGTTGAAGAGCTGTGCGCTGCTTTTGATGCCGATTATTGGTTGAACTGTGATCGGGAAGGAAAATTTCCGGAAGAATTTGTGAAGGAAGTGGTTGCTGGCGGCTGGTTGGGGATTATGATGCCGCAATCATATGGTGGTTCTGGGTTGGGGCTGACGGAGGCTGCGATTTTAGCCCATACTATTGCTCGTTCGGGTGCTGGAATGAGCGGCGCATCAGCAATTCATTTAAATTTATTTGGGCCCAATCCTATAGTCGTTTTCGGAACTGACGAGCAAAAAGAGCGTTTCTTACCGGCTCTGATTCAGGGGCGTGATAGAGCCTGCTTTGCAGTGACTGAGCCTGATGCCGGATTGAATACCACTCGTCTCACCACAAGAGCGGAGCTAGATGGAGATCATTATCTGGTTAATGGCCGCAAAATGTGGATTACGACTGCACAAACCGCTAATAAAATTTTATTGGTTACTCGTACCACTCCTCTGGAAGAATGTAAAAAACCTACTGATGGTCTGACTCTTTTCTATACAGATCTCGATCGTAACAAAATCGATGTCCAGGTGATTCCAAAAATGGGGCGAGCTGGCGTCGATTCGAATGCGGTGTTTATTGATAACCTCAAAGTGCCAGTAGAAGATAGGATTGGTAATGAAGGTGATGGCTGGAAGTGTCTTCTTCATGGTCTGAATCCAGAAAGAGTACTGATTGCCTCTGAAGCTGTGGGATTGGGTCAGGTGGCTTTGGAGAGAGCGGCACGTTATGCCAAGGAAAGAGTGGTTTTTGACCGTAGTATAGGGAAAAATCAGGGTATTCAACACCCGTTGGCGGTAAATTGGATGGAGCTTGAAGCTGCTCAATTGATGGTACAGAAGGCTGCAAGTCTATATGATCGCGGCGAATCCTGTGGTGCTGAGGCGAATAGTGCTAAGTATCTCGCTGCAGAAGCTGGATTTAAAGCTTGTCAGCAGGCGGTTCGCACCCATGGTGGTATGGGTTACTCTAAGGAATTCTATGTAGAAAGGTACTTACGTGAAGTGATGATTCCTGTGATCGCTCCCGTGAGTCAGGAGATGATTAAATCGTTTATTGCTGAGAGAGTTTTGGATCAAGATAAAAGCTATTAGAAAACAATTGGTGATTGATTAATTTCAGAAAATTTAGAGGCTTATTTATGTTTCAAAATATAACTGTGACCATCAGCGATCATGTAGCCAGAGTTTGTCTCAATCGTCCAGAAAAACATAATGCATTTAATGAAGTCACGATAGCTGATCTCACTAAGGCTTTTCATCAATTGGCTGCTGATGATTCAGTGCGGGTGGTTGTGTTAGAGTCCACTGGTCGTAGTTTTTCTGCTGGCGGTGATCTGGCCTGGATGAAAAAAATGGTCAACTATAGTGAGGCAGAAAATCACGAGGATTCACGACGTTTAGCGCAGATGCTGAAACTATTAAATGAGCTGCCAAAACCCACTATTGGTCGGGTGCAGGGAGCTGCTTATGGAGGGGGAGTCGGATTAGTGGCATGCTGCGATATTGTAGTCGCCGCTGAAGATGCTAATTTCTGTTTGTCTGAAGTGCGTTTGGGACTATCACCGGCGACTATCAGTCCCTATGTGATTCATGCCATGGGGGTGAATCATGCCCGGCGTTATTTTTTGACTGCTGAAAAATTTACTGCGAAAGATGCTGAAAAAATAGGTTTGGTCCATGAAGTGTGCAAAATGAAAGAACTGGACCAACAGGTGGATCGATTCATCGGATATTTAATGGCTGGTGGACCCGAGGCTTTGGCGGGATGTAAAAATTTAATCTATATTACTGAACCTATGGTAAATGATGAAATCTTCGATAGAACCGCTCAACAAATTGCCCGGCAAAGGACTGAAGCTGAGGGGCAAGAAGGCCTTTCTTCTTTCTTTGAAAAAAGAAAAGCAAAATGGATTGATGAGTCTGTGACCCATTAGATGGATCCTACAGCGACTATCTCTAGGATTCTTTTGGAAAAGAGTCTAGATGTTTAGCTGTGTGGTTTTTTCTTAGTCAAGGTATGTCCAATTTCAAATAGTAAGACATGTTCAGTGCAAGAGTGTAGTGAATTAATGGAGGCATATGGTTATGTCGGTAAAAGTGCCTAAAGTTGGTAATGAGCCCTTAGCTTTGATTAGCCCGCGTGCCGTAAGGACTTATACTGAGTTAGAGCAAAATGCAAACCGACTTGTTAGCTATTTGAGGCAGCAAGGTTTGGTGGAGGGTGACTCCGTCGCCATGATATGTTGTAATCGTGTCGAGTTTATAGAAGTTTATATGGCCTGTCAGCGGGGGGGGTGGTGGTTTACGCCCATGAACCGTCATCTGAAGGTGGCGGAGATCCAGTATGTTCTCGAAGACTCTGGCGCTGCAGCTTTGTTTGCTGAAGATTCGATTACCCCGGCTATGGAAGCGGTGGCAGGTTTGAGTGCTTTAAAAGTAAAGGTTTCTATAGGTCCGCTAGGAGGCTTCAAATTATATGATAGTCTGATGTTGGGTCCGGTTGCAGAAGTTCCTGTGGCAGGGACCAAGGCTGGTGTCACTCGCTATACTTCTGGGACGACGGGAAGGCCTAAGGGGGTTCGCAAACCAGAACATCGTGGGCAGGATGAAGAAGTTCGAAGAAAGCGGTGGCCGAGCCAGTTGCATTCAGGCCAAGGAGTTGTTTTGTGCAATGGTCCGCTATATCATGCTGCTCCGATGAAATATGATCTACTATTACCGTTAAAGTTTAAGGTGACTGTGATCTTGACGGACAAGTGGGATCCTGAAGAAACTTTAAGACTAATCGAGAAGTACGGTGTGACTCATATGCATATGGTACCCAGTATGTTTAAGCGTATGCTTGATCTTCCTGCAGATGTTAGGCAGAAGTATGATATTTCTTCGATAGAACAGATTGTCCATGGAGCCGCCCCCACACCAATTCCTATAAAAAAAGCAATGATCGATTGGATGGGGCCGGTTCTATTTGAATACTATGGAGGGTCTGAGGGCGGAGGGACCGATATTACTTCTGAAGAATGGCTGCAGAAACCGGGTAGTGTCGGCAGAGCTTGGCATAATCAGGTAGTGACGATTCTCGATGGTGAAGGTCAGGCTCAACCGGTGAATAAAATAGGCAATGTTTATTTTGGGACACCTAAAGAGGGAGCATTCTATTATCATAATGATCCAGAAAAAACCCGTTCAGCTTTTTCTGGTAATTATTTTACCCTGGGGGATCAAGGCTACCTCGATGAAGACGGTTTTCTATTTCTTACCGGCCGGACTTCGGAGCTGATTATTGCCGGCGGCGTTAATATTTATCCCGCTGAAGTAGATGCTATTTTGTTGACCCATGAATATGTTGCTGATGTGGCTACGATTGGTATCCCTCATGATTCTTGGGGAGAAGAAGTGAAGTCCATTGTCGTCCTGCGGTCTGGGCCTTCGGGCTTGGCATCGGAAGAAAATATTGCAGAAAAGCTTATGGAACATTGCCGGAAGCATTTAGCTAAGTTTAAATGTCCTCGTTCTATAGATTTTGTGGAAGATTTACCCCGCACTGAGGCGGGTAAAATACAACGTCACCTTGTGCGAAAACCCTTTTGGGTTGGTCGCCAGACTCAAATTTGATTGAAGGAGAAGCTTATGACAGAACATACACTTTCAGTTAATGGTGCTGTTTTAAAAACTCAGTCCGTTTTCCCGGTGATTGATCCCGCAACTGGAGAGTCCTTTGCTGCTTGTCCAAGACCTACTCTGGAGCAAATTGATGAAGCAATTAACAGTGCTCAAAATGCTTTCTTTTCCTGGTCTGCTTTAAGTCAGATTGAGCGACAGGATCTGATTCGCATTTGTGGTGATCGTCTGGATAAAAAGGCAGATGAAATTGCAGCTCTATTAACAAAAGAGCAAGGGAAGACCCTTAAGGAGGCGAAGCGAGAAGTTGCCGGTTTGGGTTATTATTTTCGTTTAACTGCAGGGATGGAAATTCCTGAAGAAGTGATTGAGGATACTGATGATCGCCTGATTAAGGTGGTTCATAAGCCATTAGGGGTTGTGGCAGCGATTTCAGCTTGGAATTATCCATTACTGTTAGCCGCATGGAAAATAGCCCCGGCTGTTTCAGTAGGTAATACTATTGTAATTAAGCCTTCACCAGATACTCCGCTATCCACCATGGCTATGGTCAATGTTCTGGCAGAGGTTTTACCGCCGGGAGTCGTGAATGTGGTTACGGGGCATGAAGAAGAAGGGCAGTACCTGGTGACTCACCCTAAAGTCAGGAAAGTGACATTCACCGGGTCAGTTCCTGTAGGTAAAATTATTAATAGTCATGCAGCATCTGATTTGAAAAGGATCACATTAGAATTAGGTGGTAATGATGCAGCGATTATTTTGAAAGACTGCGATCCTAAAGCAATAGCGCCAGGAATTTTTTGGTCGGCATTTAGCAATAATGGCCAAACCTGTGTGGCAATTAAGAGAGTATATGTTCATGAAGACATTCATGATGAGTTGGTTAGTGAGGTTACTAAGATTGCCCAGCAGGTAAAATTAGGAGCAGGAACCGATCCAGCAGCTAAACTTGGTCCT
>PBRN01000088.1 GCA_002725955.1 Pseudobdellovibrionaceae bacterium | reverse complement strand
TTTTTTGTTTGGTTTTTTTGTTTGGTTTTTTTGTTTGGTTTTTTTGTTTGGTTTTTTTGTTTGGTTTTTTTGTTTGGTTTTTTTGTTTTTCAGTCAATCTATTTGTGTAAGACAAATCAGACATAAGGATTGGTTTAATCTATCAATTGATATGTTTTTTAGGGCAGACATCATTAATAATGAAGAAATAAGTTATTACTAATGCTATTGCCGATTTTTCTATGATTAGGTTTCTTCCATGTTCTTTGCAACACTCATAAAAATAGTCCTAAAATAAGCATTAGATTTGCTTTCTTGTCGGTTCTGGCAGATCGATAACTAGTTGGTTTAATCTATGTAAACATGGCTACTTACAGCAATAATGACGTGGTGCAAAAAGTTAGGTTAGAAGTATGAGCCATATTGATACCGAGGCGATTTTCCAATCAAAGACGTTTAAAGGGTTTGTCCCCCCTACTGATCAGAGTTTTGCCAGAAGGGTTCGTGCGTAGCCTAATGTGAAAGATGAGGTCTTGTAACGTTATAGTTAGGAAGCCGCTAAAGATATTTCTGGGCTCTCATCCTCTTCGTCATCTTCAACTTCGATTCCTAGAAATAATTTTGTAGCTTCGACTAATTCAGTATCGATATCTTTAAGAAATAAATCGAGATTACCGTTTTGGTTTTGATACCATTCGAAATATTTCTTTTGGGATATTTTTTTACCTTCTAAATACCATTCTCGATGTATTCTTGGTCCCTTGGATGAGTTAATATTCTTTTCAACGGCTGGCCCGTCTTCACGATGTAGTTTATCGTTCACCCACCATTGCCGGTATTCACCGTACAAATGAACTTTTGCAGGTCCATGGTCATTGTGTAGTTGGCCATTTTGATACCATATATGCAGGTCTGCTTCTTCAACTGCTGGGCCGTCTGACCGGTGAATTTCACCGTTTTGAAACCAAATTTCTGCGGGGCCTTGGATTTCGAGTTCTTCGAAGTAGAAAAGATCGTCGGTATCGCAAATGATTGCCGGTCCATCCGTTCTATGTAGGGTCTTGTTCTCTTGGTACTCTTCTGATTCACTGTCGTCTGCGTAAAAATAAATTATACTCACTTTAACTTCCTCCGTATTCTTCTTATCGGAGGGCTATTAGTATGCTTTAATTCAAATTTGCAATATATTATGAATATTAGGTATTAGTCGGTTAATATTGTTGATATTTATGTTTTACCCGATAAAATCAAATTCTTATGCTAGTTAATATAGTGTGGATATTTTTCTCGTGGGAATCTCTGTTTACTTACCTAATAAATTGATTATAATAGAAAATAATATTTTTTACCATGCAAATTAATGGTCGAGGGAGGTTTTGTGGTGGAAGAGCAAATAAATGAAGAAACTTCAGAAACAGTTGTAGTTATTAATGAGGAGCCGAGTTTGCCGGATAGTTCCTTGGCGGACTTTGATCAGGAAGCTGCTGATAACTTGAGCATCGAAGATTCGATGAATGACAAGTCCAAGACTAAAAGTAAGGGCAAGTCGAAGCGTGCGGGGGCTTCGGCAGACAATGCTGATTCCATAAAGTTTAAGGCAAATGTTCCAGTTAGCTGTGACAGTCAATTAAATCGACTGATAGTAGAATTAAAGAACCGTGGTATTAAGAATGTTGATGTAGGTCCAATTATTTCTGAAGCTCTTGAGTTAGTCCCTGAAGATTGGTGGCTTGAGAAATTGCAGGGTTTAACCCCTATAGAGGTTCGGGTGCAATTGGCTTTAAAAAATCCAGAAATGAGGGCGAAGTTGCTTGAAGTTCTGAGTATTTAAAAAACCGTTACAGATCTGCGAGTCAATGTAGGTCTGTTCCTCCCTTGTTTCCCATGCTGTACAACCTTTTGGCGTCTTCTCGGGAAAAAATTACCTAACTATATCAAATTGTTGTCGGCAATAGTTTCAGCCGGTGGCTTCGAATTCTCAATGATTGAAATGCTAAGATGTTATTTGAAAGTATGTATTTCGGTGTTGAGGTGATCATGTTTGAAAAGCTCGAGGGGCCAACCAAAATCGGTGCTTATATTTTATTGTTTCCTGTTTTTTTTCAGGGGCCTTTCTTATATTTTGCTTGGGGTGCAAATGACCCTCTTTGGTTAACTTGTTTCAAGCGCACTCTTATTTTATTGCCAACATTAGCTTTAATTTTTGCTTGTTGGGTAACTATTATGTGCAGTATTTCTCTCATTGTAAGAGCCAACAGGAGAGCATTTGCTTCTGCTATTTTTGTGACTTGGTGGGAACTCGGGCGATCTATTTTTGCTTATTGGGGTGGTATTCTTAAATTCTTGTTTTATCTTTTCGGCTGGATTGGGGGTGTCCTGAGAATTGTGGTCTTTGGTTTGCTGCTATGCATCAAGGATATCATATTGCTGCCGCTTAGGATCTTAAATGATTTTACCAATTCGTATTCGAATCCTGGAGTACCTTGGCCTGCAGTGATCTTGATTTTTGCCTGGTGCTTATTAGAGGCTTTGATTTTTACCTTTGTAATGGCTCCAGTTGTTATTGATGTTCTAAGTGGTATTGCTGGCGTGGAGTTAGGCGGACCTAGTTTATTTATACCCCTTTACCTTACCTTTTTTGTTTTTGCTCTGGGTAGTTATGCAGTTTTACAAGGGTTAGGTGATGCTATTCAGTCGAGAGATTGGGGGAAGATTATTTATAACTTTTTGGTAGAGTTGGTGGTTGCTGCTGTAGAGTCCTTCTTCTTATATCGAGAATTTGTTGATGCCTTGGTTCCATGGTTTGCTCAGCATGCCGGAGATGATTTTGAGCTGGGTATCATGGGTACGCTGAGCATAGCTTTCTTTGTCTGGTTGGGTATTCGAGCCATGACATGGTTTTTATTTGGTGCTTCCGGTGTACCGGTTATGCTGGCTTTGATTCAAAGAACTGGTATTAAGAATGCCTATCCTACAAGTAGCAAGTCTTCTGTTCCTGCACCTAAAGATCTTTTTGTCTTTGTTTCTCAATCTATTGACAAAATTAAGCAGGATATGGATTGGGTGCATGCGAAAGGAGATGAGCTTTTGAGTGCTTTTCTTGTTCCTCCCTTGCAGATCCTTGCTGCTGCTATTAACTTTTGTACTTTATTTCTTTCAAGTAGCCATCTGTTTGAACTGCCTTTCAAAGGGTATAGGGATATTTTGGATGCGCGAACATTGATGTTAAATGCGAAGACGTCTGCAACAGAAAAGTAGTTTTCTCGGAGAGTGTAATGAAAAATGCAATTGCATCATTAATCGTTGTTTCGATGGTCGTGTCAGGCTGTTTTCTATTTGAGAAGGATAGTAACGCTGCTGGTAAAAAAGGCCGGTCTGTTTTCTTTGTGGGCGTTGATATTAGTGGGTCTTTTAAAAGAGGGAAGTACTTTAATGATTCACTGAAGTTTATATCTCATTATCTATATGGGCACCTGCGCGGCATCGGTGGGATGGCGAGGTTGGGAGATTTATATGTTGGCGCTATTGGTGGTGCTAAGCCAAATGAGCCTAAAACTTTTTTTCCTATTCAGACATTTCAATATAAAGGTATCCCAGAAATTGAATCAAAACTGCATGAAATTTTCCCCAAGAAACGAGTGAACCGTTTTACCGACTTTAATGCTTTTTTTCGTCAAATTACTACATTTGTAAAAAATAAGAAGCTCTTGATGAAGCCAATTACTATTATTTTACTGACGGATGGCGTGCCTGATACCCCAAAGAAAAATGGTGAGCACGATTATCGAAGTTTCAATCTGAAGCCTTTAGAAAATTTATCAAGAAATATAACTGTCCGTGTTCTTTACACTTCTGCTCAAATTGGTATGAATTGGCAAGAAAAAGTTCCAAGAAAAAGAGTAAAAGTTTGGACTCAAGATGCAAATGTAATGACGGATTGGAAATCGAAAGATATTTTCCAGCCCAAGCTAAAGTTTGAAAAAAAAGAACGACTGTTTGATTGGATTAAAGATAATGTTGATTTTCCTGTGAGGAAAAAAAGAGTTAATTAGGATATGGCGTAATTACATCAATCCCACCTTTATCTATTTAATCTATAGTCTTACTAAATTTGTATTAGGTCACGAGCTTTTTTTTTTCAATTCCTAGAATGATTTCCACTCATTGTTTTTTTATTTACTAAAAAATTCTTTATATCTGCATAAGTTCACTTGACCATGCTGGTTTCACAGCATAGTGTGGGATGAAATGGACCAATCCACACCAAGTCAGCCTAAATTGATCTGTATAACAGATTATTTCCCACATCATTTTTTATAAATATTCAATAATACTAGATAAAAAATCACGTCACCATAGCGTGCTTGCCGAAATCAGCGCTGTGCTTAATGTCTTCTAATGAAAAGTTTGGAGATGTTGAGGACTTTCAGACAAAATATTAGCTTCATAAATACAATGTTGGTAAACTTTCTCCAATTTCAAGGTGGTTTCATCTCTAAAACTAGCTGCCAGGTAAGTCTAAAAAGAGTTTTTTAGCGAACTAACGTGCATAAGTTGGACGCTTCTAGTCGTAGGCCTAATTGCTTGGTTTTGGTGAGTGACCCTTGTAAGGCAGTCATTATAAGGGAAACCAAGTATGGGAGAACGGGTAATAATGGGTTGGGAAAAACAAGGTCTGGTTATTCTCGCGCATACTCTGCTCTGTTTATGCAAGCGCCGTTTGATGGCTCGGTACCATCTGAGAATGCGCAAGTTCTGGGGCTTGGGAGATGAGGGTCCTCCCCGACCTTTAGCCCAGTATAAATGCTCTTCTGTATCGGTCACTTCAGCCTTTTTTTTCTTTGATTTCCTCAGAGTCACTTCAATATTTCTTAGCCTCTTTAACTTATTGGATAGTAAAAGTTATGTTCGCTTTCTCTCCGAGTATATGCAACAGACGATTACCCCTCCAGTAATAAGAGTTTGACGTTTTCTTTTGAGGTCTTGATCTACTAGCTAATTTAGGGTTTTTGGAATTATGGGCGGAAATATGCAGCATGATCAAAATGAATTTCGGTACGGCTTGGCTGATCCTAGAGAAAAGCAGAGGGATGCATGTGGTGTCGGTTTTATCGCCAATATAAAGGGCCAGAGAAGCCATCGAGTGATCAATGACGGTTTGATTATGTTGCATCGTATGGATCACCGAGGAGGCCGTACTGCAGACTATGAGACTAGTGATGGTTCTGGTTTGATGGCTGAGATTCCTCATGGAATTATCAAAAAAGATTTTCTAGATAGAGATATCAATATAGGAGAAGAGGGCACCTACGGTGTTGCTATGGTTTTTTTGCCCAAGAAGCCAGAAGCAACCTTAATTTGTCGCCAAGAATTAGAGCGAGTGATTATTGATGAAGGTCTGGAGATCATAGGCTGGCGCGATGTTCCTGTCAATTCTGAAGCGCTAGGTTGGTTAGCTCGTGACTGCGAACCAAAGATTATGCAGCTGGTGGTAAGAAGTCATTCTTTGAATCGAGTTCAATTAGAGTGGCGTTTGTATATCAGCCGAAGAGTTGCTGAGAGTAGAATAATTAAAGACAATCCTGACTTCTATATTCCATCCTTTTCCACAAGGACGATAATTTATAAAGGTTTACTGATTTCTGAAAGATTTAAAGATTATTATCTAGATCTTGCTAATCCGGCTTATAAATCTAGCTTTTCACTGATGCATCAGAGATTTTCAACCAATACCTTGCCAGCGTGGCGTTTAGCCCAACCATTTAGGTGCATAGGTCATAATGGAGAGATCAATACTCTCAGAGGTAATATAAACTGGATGCATGCCAGAGAGGGGCTTATATCAAGATCAGACCTTGATGAAGATCTTAAAAAACTCGAATCGTGTCTGACGCAAGGTGCTAGTGACTCTGCGATACTGGATAACATGATCGAATTTTTAGTTCAGGCCGGGCGTCCGTTATCTAAAGTGCTTTCAATGGTCATTCCTGAGCCTTGGGAGAGTCGCAGGGATATGCCTCAGGCTTTGAGGGACTACTATGAGTACCATTCGTGTTTAATGGAGCCATGGGATGGTCCTGCTTTTATCGGTTTTTCAGATGGAACCGCAGTTGGTGCCGTTTTGGATCGAAATGGCTTGAGGCCTGGTCGATACTGGATAACTGATGATGATTTTGTTGTTATGGGTTCAGAGGCTGGCTTATTAGATATCGATCCTCTACAGATAGTTGAGAAGGGTAGGCTTCAGCCGGGTAAGATGTTTTTAGTTGATATGCAAAGAGCTAAAATTATAAATAATGAGGAAATTAAAGAAGGGTTTAGTTCTGCTCAACCCTGGGGGCGATGGTTAAAAGATAATCGATTAAGGCTCTTTGATTTGCCTTTAAAGAAAGCTCCTGCTGCGAGTTATTCGCCTGGAGATTTCCAGTTTCAAAAAAGAGCTTATGGTTATACACGTGAAGATACTAACGTCATCATTGCTCCTATGGCTATTGATGGCAAGGAACCAACAGGTTCCATGGGTAACGATACGCCGCTAGCTGTCCTTTCTAGTAAACCGCAGCTTTTGTACTCATACTTTAAGCAGTTATTTGCGCAAGTCACCAATCCACCTATCGATGCCATTCGAGAGACGGTTGTAACTTCGTTAAGTTCGGCTTTGGGTGCTGAGGGGAATCTATTAAATGAAAGTCCTGAACAATGTCGACTGATCAAATTAAAGCAGCCGATTTTAACTAANCAAGATATGGNGCGGTTACGATCATACAAAGGGAAAGGTTTTCAGCANAAGACATTGCCGATTTTATTTGANGTNGAAGANGGNGTAAATGGTATGCAGAAGTCACTTGATGANCTCTGCGCANAGGTNGAANATTTGGTNTCCCAGGGNGTTACTATTTTGATTTTATCGGATAGAGGGGTTAGTGAAAGTAAAGCNCGTATTCCAGCTTTATTGGCCTCAGCAGCAGTNCATCATCACTTAATGCGCATTAAGCAAAGGACNCGTATTAGCCTTGTTGTGGANTCGGGNGAGCCGCGAGAANTACATCACTACGCAGTATTGTTTGGCTTTGGGGTNGCAGCTATTAATCCNTGGTTAGCTTTTGATATTATTGATAGNCGGTCGGTGGAAGATGGTTTTGAGGGAAGTGAAGATAGAGAAGGTCTTGCTGATCACTATATTAAAGCAATTGGCCANGGCTTACTAAAAATTATGTCAAAGATGGGNATATCGACCTTACAAAGTTATCGGGGTGCCCAGATTTTTGAAGCTGTCGGTCTTTCNTCTGCNTTTGTAGANCGATATTTCACNTGGACCCAAACTCGTATTGAAGGTATNGGGATTGATGANGTNGCTAAAGATGTAATGAGCCTGCANCAGTCAGCTGTAGAAGAGTATCATGNTTCAAATAACTTGCCNGTTGGTGGTCATTATGCGTGGCGAAGAGNTGGAGAAGCTCATCTGCATAGTCCTCAAATGATCGCATCTATGCANAAATCNATNTTTTTAAATAGNAGAGAAGAGTTNTATAATTTTTGTAATACGGTAGATGATCAATCTAGNCAGCTTNTAACAATNAGAGGGCTTCTNAAGTTTAAAGAGTCNAAGTCAGTTCCATTGTCTGAAGTNGAAGATGTGAAGTCTATTGTAAAGCGCTTCACAACNGGGGCNATGTCTTTTGGTTCTATATCAAGAGAAGCTCATGAAATGATTGCGGTTGGNATGAATAGNATTGGTGGNAAGAGTAATTCTGGNGANGGNGGNGAAGATCCCGCNCGTTTTATTAGAGATGAAAATGGTGATTTGCGACGCAGTGCAATTAAGCAGGTNGCTTCAGGGCGTTTTGGTGTCACTAGTCATTATTTAGTTAATGCGGATGAATTACAGATTAAATTAGCTCAAGGAGCNAAGCCAGGNGAAGGGGGGCANNTGCCTGGNCATAAAGTNAGTCCAGAAATTGGTGCTGTTCGTCATTCAACCCCGGGAGTAACTTTGATCTCTCCTCCNCCTCACCATGACATTTATTCTATCGAAGACTTAGCTCAACTAATTTTTGACTTGAAAAATGCTAATGATAGATCTCGGGTTAGTGTGAAGTTAGTCTCCTCAGTAGGTGTGGGNACTATTGCTTCTGGTGTTGCGAAGGCTAAGGCNGATGCGATATTGATTAGCGGTTTTGAGGGAGGTACGGGNGCAAGTCCNATTACTTCAGTAAAACATGCTGGTGTTCCATGGGAACTTGGTTTGGCGGAAGCTCAGCAATCCCTTGTGGATAATGGNTTGCGTTCTCGGGTGGTCTTGCAAACTGATGGTCAGCTAAGGACTCCAAGAGANATTGCTATTGCAGCTCTTTTAGGNGCAGAGGAATGGGGGGTAGGNACCGGGGCGCTGATTTCCCTTGGTTGTATAATGATGCGNAAGTGTCACTTGAATACATGTCCTGTAGGAATTGCTACTCAAGATCCNGAACTTCGCAGTCGCTTCAAGGGTAANCCNGAATATTTAATTAATTATATATTCTTGCTGGCAGAGGGTTTACGAGAAGTGATGGCTTCCCTNGGTTTNCGTAAGGTNAGTGATATGGTGGGGCGNAGTGANTTGTTGGAAACTGCGGCTGTTGATCANCCGAAAGCTAGTAAATTAGATCTCAGCCTGATTCTAAGGAGNGNCGGNGAAAAGGGTAATCTGTGTCACTCTGAAAATCAGGACCATGANTTAGAGAAAACATTAGATCAAAAAGTTCTACTNAAGCTTGCGGAGCCGGCCTTTCGAGGTAAGTTTGTNCGTGAGGAAGTTGAAATTAAGAATATAGATAGATCTGCNTGTACNCAACTTTCNGCNGCAATTTCNCGTCAGTTTGGTTTGAGTGGTCTNCAAGAAAATGCAATTAGNATCAAGTTTAATGGGGTAGCTGGNCAAAGTTTNATGGCTTTTGGAGTAAAGGGAATTCACTCNCATGTTGAGGGTGAGGTGAATGACTATTGCGGCAAAGGTTTATCGGGGGGNCGCATAGTTGTGACTCCTCCTGCAAACGCAAATTTTACAGCCGAGTCTAATGTNATTTGCGGTAACGTTGCCCTATATGGGGCTACAAGTGGTCAACTGTTTGTCCGTGGCATTGCTGGAGAGCGATTTGCNGTAAGAAATAGTGGGGCANNTGCNGTGGTGGAAGGGNNTGGTGATCANGGTTGCGAGTATATGACTGGTGGTAGAGTTGTTATTNTAGGNCAGACNGGAAAAAACTTTGCCGCTGGTATGAGTGGTGGTATTGCCTGGGTTTACGATGAAGATGGTTGTTTTCACAATCGAGTNAATCATGAACTAGTTGAATTATCNCGNTTNTCTGATGAAGAGGATCTTGANTTTGTATTCAAGTTATTAAATCANCATATGGTATATACCGAAAGNACCAAAGCCGCCGATATTTTGGATGATTGGGAAAATGGCAGTCGTAAGTTTGTTCGGGTTATGCCTACGGCTTATCGNNTGGCNCTTGAGAGTCAGGTCAAGCTAGAGAGAGTGGTAGAAGANGGGGTTATGCCGCTAGATNCATTAATGGCTGAGCAAGGAGGTTATCATGGGTGAGGTAAAGGGATTCCTTGAGTATGATAGGGTTAAGCTTAAAAAAGAAAAGCCATCAAATCGTATAAAGCATAGTNGGGAATTTACAAAATCTCTCACNCCACTGGTTGCTCGTAAGCAGGGTGCTCGATGCATGGATTGTGGTGTTCCTTTCTGTCATAATGGNTGTCCNATAGGTAATGTAATTCCTGAGTTTAACGACTTGGTNTCGAACAATTTGTGGCGTGAGGCTCTTGTAAGNTTANGNNTTACCAATAATTTTCCAGAATTTACNGGTAGTGTTTGTCCGGCTCCATGCGAAAGTGCGTGTGTGTTGGGAATTAATGCGGATCCAGTCTCTATAAAAAATATAGAACTTGCTATTGTTGATCGTGGTTTTAGTGAAGGNTGGATTAAGCCTGAGCCACCTATGAAGAGATCGGGCAGGTCAGTTGCAGTCATCGGCAGTGGCCCTGCAGGATTAGCAGCAGCTCAGCAGCTAAATCGTAANGGNCATTGGGTTACTGTCTACGAGAGAGCTGATCGACCTGGCGGTTTGCTTATGTATGGTATCCCAAATTTTAAGCTCGACAAANAAAAGGTTTTGCGGCGGATAAAACTGATGGAGGCGGAGGGCATCACATTTAAGTGTAGTGTCAATGTCGGTTTTGATGTTGATGTTAANGAGCTTCAGGCATCTTTTGATGCTGTGTTACTTACCTGNGGGGCTACNAAGCCGCGAGATGTGGAAATTAAAGGGCGTCAGTTAAAGGGTATTCATTTTGCCGATGATCTCCTTCGTTCCCATACAAAGGTTACNATGGGTGATCAGNTGTGTGATAGTAAAGTGGTTTCGGCTAAAGGTAAGAGCGTCATTGTNATTGGNGGGGGAGATACTGGTTCGGACTGTGTTGGGACTTCAAATCGCCATGGCGCTAAGGCTGTTAGACAGTTTGAAATACTAGATAAACCAGATGATATAGGNGAATTTCCTCGGGCTTCAGANCGGCCAGCAAATTCTCANTGGCCNGAATGGACNCAGATGTTGCGNACTTCAACNTCTCATGAAGAAGGNGTTAAGCGATACTGGACCCTGCGAACTAAAGAGTTTGTTGGTAATGCTGACGGTGAAGTTATAGGGTTAATCACTGAGAAAGTAGGGTGGCTTAAGAGGTCAAAGGGTAGGCCTGATATGGAGGTGATTCCTGATTCAGAGCAGTTTTGGTCAGCTGATTTAGTTCTTTTGGCGGTGGGCTTTCTTGGGCCTGAATCGGAAGGTATTATGGAGCAGTTGAGTCTCGATACTGATGTTAGGGGCAATGTGCTGGCCCCGATGGAGAATTATAAGACAAGTGCCGAAGGTATATTTACTGCTGGGGACATGAGGCGTGGGCAGTCTCTCGTTGTTTGGGCTATTCGAGAGGGGCGTGAAGCAGCGGATTCCATTGATGCTTATCTCTACCTAAAAGATTGAATATGAGGCAGTTTCGGCGCTTGGCCAGTATTGGTTATCATGATGATCTGATAGATTAAAAAGCTCCTTCTAACTTATAGAAGGAGCTTAGAATAAGACTCAGTATTGATACCTTCCCTTTGGTTGTCTGACTTAGAATTGACCTTCTTCTGTTGATCCAGATAGAGCGGTTACATTAGACTTTCCACCTTGAATACATGTAGTTACTTTATCAAAGTATCCAGTGCCTACTTCCGCTTGGTGTCTGGTCCCTGTATATCCCCTGGTTTCAGAAGCAAATTCGGCTTCCTGTAGTTTGACGTAAGAGGTCATGCCGTTTGCAGCATAGCCTTTAGCTAGGTCAAACATACTGTAGTTGAGAGAATGAAATCCGGCCAGTGTAATAAACTGGAACTTGTAGCCCATTGCGCCAAGCTCTCTTTGAAATTTTGCAATGGTTGGATCATCTAAATTCTTCTTCCAGTTGAAAGATGGAGAGCAGTTATATGCAAGCAGTTGGTCTGGGTATTTTGCGTGAATTGCTTCAGCAAACAGCCTTGCTTCCTCTAGGGATGGGTTTGCAGTTTCACACCAAATTAGATCTGCATATGGTGCGTATGCTAGGCCGCGGGAGATCGCCTGATCGATACCTGCTTTTACTGTGTAAAACCCTTCTGGGGTGCGGTCGCCTGTTATAAATTCTTTGTCCCAGGGATCAATATCTGAAGTAAGCAGGTCTGCTGCGTTTGCATCAGTTCTTGCGATAACGAGAGTTGGTACTCCCATAACATCTGCTGCTAGTCTGGCTGAGATTAGTTTTTGTACGGCTTCTTGTGTAGGCACCAATACCTTGCCACCCATATGACCACATTTCTTCACTGATGCTAGTTGGTCTTCGAAATGAACTCCAGCTGCTCCAGCTTTTATCATGCTTTTCATTAATTCAAAGGCATTCAGAACGCCGCCGAAACCTGCTTCAGCATCCGCAATAATTGGCTGAAGGTAATCGATATCTCCGTCTTTTGTAGACCACTGAATCTCGTCAGCTCTGAGCAATGCGTTATTTATTTTTTCGACGACTGCCGGTACTGAATTTGCCGGATACAGGCTTTGGTCGGGGTACATTGAGCCGCCTAGGTTTGCATCTGCAGCGACCTGCCACCCCGAAAGGTAAATAGCTTTAAGGCCTGCTTTTACTTGCTGCATAGCTTGGTTGCCTGTTAATGCTCCAAGAGCATTGATGTAATCTTCCTCGTTCAGATATTTCCAGAGCTTTTCGGACCCCATTTTTGATAGGCTGTGCTCGATGTTAACGCTGCCTCGAAGATTGACAACATCCTCAGCTTTGTAGCCTCTTTGCACATTCTTCCATCGTGGATTTTCTGCCCAGTCGTTGTTTAGTGCTCGGATTTGATCGCCTCTATCCATAGTCATTTTTTTCCTCCTGGTTTCTGAAAATTTGAATGATTCTTTCTGTACATAGATGCATTAAATTATGTTTCAGCATCTAAATATGCATATGCTGGAATAGTAAGGAATTCTTCAAATTCCTTGNCTNNNACTACCTGATTAAGAATTTCGACTACTTCACGATATTTATTNTTGCTGATNCCCCCAAGTTTCTGAAGTTCTTGATTTAATATGGATTGATAAACTTCCGAATCCATGGTCCTGCCGTCTTCNAGTTTTACNTTAGTTTTAAGCCATTGCCATAATTGAGCCCTNGAAATTTCTGCAGTAGCAGCNTCTTCCATTAAGTTATATANGGCGACAGCTCCGGTCCCGTTTAGCCANTGATCGATATATTGAATNGCAATTCGAATATTTGATCCAACNCCCTCACTGCTAATCTGACCNCCTTCNATTCTGAAGTCGCTCAATTCTTCTGATGTGATCGAAATATCNGGNGTTTGNTTGCTTCTTTGATTTGGTTCTGTNCCTAGTTTGCTGTCAAAGACNTTTCGAGCTACATCGACGAGNTCNGGGTGNGCGACCCAAGTGCCATCGAAGCCCATNTCTGATTCGCGTTTTTTATCATTAGTTACTTTCTCAAATGCAGTCTTGTTAATTTTTTCGTCTTTACGGCTAGGAATAAATGCNGCCATCCCACCTATGGCGTGNGCATTTCGTTTATGACAGGTTTTGACNAGGAGTTTNCAGTATGCTTCCATAAATGGNGCTTCCATNGTAATTTGNCGGCGGTCTGGTAAGCATTTCTTAGGNTCGCTGCTAAACTTTTTAATGACACTAAAAATNTAGTCCCATCGGCCTGCATTCAGGCCTGCAGAGTGATCTTTAAGTTCNTAAAGGATTTCATCCATTTCGTATGAGGCTAATATGGTTTCAATCAGTACNGTTGCTTTGATCGTTCCAACAGGTATTTNCAGGTAATTTTGAGCTTCAACAAAAATTTCATTCCATAGNCGTGCTTCTAAGTGATTTTCAAGTTTTGGTAAATAAAAGTAAGGGGCTGTTCCTCGGNCNTGTCNTTCCTTAGCATTATGGAAGAAGTATAAGCCAAAGTCTGTCAAGCTTCCNGANGATACCTCTCCATCTATNATGATATTTTTTTCAGGCAGATGCCAGCCTCTAGGGCGGACAAGTAGGGTTGCAATATCCTTGTTNAGTTTNTAGTTTTTNCCNTTGGCTGCATTATGCTTGAGGTTATGTCTAACGGCNTCTTGAAGGTTTATCTGAGANTCGATAACNTTTTCCCANGTTGGAGACATNGAGTCTTCTAAATCGGCCATAAAAACTTTTGCGCCAGAATTTAGNGCATTGATCATCATTTTTGCGCTTGGTGGNCCAGTAATTTCTACTCTTCGATCNAGGAGGTCTTTNGGNGTCTCTGCGATTTGCCAATCNTTNTCTCTAATGTGCTTGGTTTCACTTAAGAATCCTAATGGTTTTCCNTGTATGAGGTCTTGTTGTTGTTGCTTACGCTTTTCCAGAAGNTCGAGTCTCCGCNTATTAAATTTTCTATGAAGNTGGATCATAAATTCTAAGGCTTCAGTGGTAAGAACNCGATGANTATATGTTGTTTTCATTGATCCGAGAATCTGAATTCCTGGTGGTANTAGGCTCATGTTGTTCTCCTGCAATCAATCATGGTGTGTATTTCTATATCGATAGATATAGTNNTTAAATTTTATTTTTATTTGTGCTGGCTCATGGCAAAAACGATATATTTTAATGNATCGTTTGATTGAATTGGTTAGTAAAAATAATCTAAAGAGATCATATTAATTGCATTTTTTTATGTCAATATTTAAAAAAATGCGTTTAATTTGGCTAAAATCTGTTTGTAGTAAAAATACATCAAACCGCAGAGTGAATGGAATAATATTACCATTGATTACTAATGGGTTGGGTTTTGCTATTTTGCTTCTGGCCGCAAATGCCTGATACCCGTATCACTTTGAAAGTGAGTTTCCTCATGAACGTAATCGTCTCATCGTATGTTGGTAAAGTTACGGCATGGCTTTGTTTGATTACTTTAGGTATTGCGCTCGTGATCTTTCGGTGAAGAACTAAATAATTTAGATCATACTTTTTCAGTAAAGGTTTGAATA
>PBRN01000087.1 GCA_002725955.1 Pseudobdellovibrionaceae bacterium | reverse complement strand
GCCGCCGTCGCCTCTGCGCTCCTCAGCGCCTGCGCGATCGCCCCCCATTTTCGACCGGTTCGACCGGGGAAAGCCTGGCTTCCTGACTCGTTTGATCATTGTCTCCTCGCCCAATTGCAGAAGCTTGTGCATACATAGAGATATTGGGTTTGCGTATTTCATTAGCCCATAGAAATGCTGAGCGGACTGATTTTTGTTGCTGTCTAAGAAGTTTCACATCAAACCGGTTTTTCATTCCCCAATTAAGATATTTTTGATGGTACTGAGATTGGGGTACGATATTGAGTCCTATGGTCTCGATGTTAAGATTATAAGGTGCTGTTTCAGGCAGTGTTGATGATTTTATATATAACGGAGAGCTCTGATTTAGTTTGCCGTAGATACGCAGGGCAAGTAATTGTTTAATTTGTGCCATTGATATGCGAGCTGAGAGTAGATTGGTTTCGTTTTCGATTTCAAGAGCTTCGGCTGCAGCGACATCAACTTGATCAGCTCTTCCCAGTTTAGCCCGTTGGATCATCGACTTTTTAAATCTCGAGGTTGATTTAACCAGTTGTGCTAGTACCTGTGATTGAGATTTCATACTGAGGTATTTCCAGTATAGTTTCTCTGTTTCGTATAAAACGGCTTGTTCTCTAATTCGAGCCGTAAAAGATGCCGTGTATAGATCAGCCCGGGAGGCATTTTTTAATAGGTCGTATTCTTTGTTTGCGAGATTACGCCACAGATCTACCTGTACCCCTATCCTTAATTCCGATTCGAACTGAGGATTATAAATGGGACCCTGTCCAGCTTGCAAAACAGCGTCAGGAACTTCCACCTCCGTTTTTGTTTGGTAGATGCCACCGTAGGTGGAAAAGCCCCATGGAAACAGTTTTTGTAATGAAAAAGAACTAGCTGTTATTGTGGCATCAGTGATTGATGACAGGGTTTCTTGTTGGGTTCTATCTCTGGACTGACTGCTGTCTAACTTTAAGTTCGTGTCATAGATTCTATCAGAGTAAAATAAGTTTGCTTGCTCTTTTCTTATTTCAAAACGGCTTTGGTCTATTTCAGTAGAGTTTTTTCTTGCTATATTCATTGCCGAAGATAGTGACAGAGCGGCGCTGAAAGTAGATGGAAGCATTACCAAGAGTGCTGTATAGATGATTTGACTGTAAGTCATATGATTCTTCCTGAAGGCCTTACTTGTTTGCATATGGTGCCACAGTTGAAGTCTTAACTCCAATTAAATTGCCGACCACCTGAACAGCTTAATCAATAAACTGATTCTAAACTAGTCACTGTGATGATTCATTCCCGTGGGTCGGCTTTGGTTAGTTGTAAACCATATCAAAATGGCATTGATTTCTATTGGTTGATCGTGATTGTGTATCGTTAGCAGCTGAGCTTTGAAAACAATCAGTGATAGGACTTCATTTAGCATTAAGGAGAGGATGTGGGCAACTCTATGGTTTTTTAAAAGGTATTTAGAGGCCAATAGAAACAGCTACAAAGCGACCATGGTGAGTAAAGCTCATGGCACCTTGCCATTGTTTTCCATCCAAAAAGACTTTTGGTGGACGCCTTCGATTCCTCTCAAAATGAATCTCCTTAAAATCTCCAAAATGGCGCGAAAGGATATTTCTTGCCAATTGTCTTGCTGCTAGGGAATGACTATCAGGAGATTCGTTTTTGACGAGCGAAGAGACTAATGAAACCCGATGAATTTGNTGGCTGTTCGATAATGTATGNCAGAAAATATTGGTGGTCGTTTTTGTNATTTTAATAGGNACCACCTTAGANCTATAAGTNACTTTTCCAAAACAACTNTCTACTTCAAACTCTTGTGGCGAAAAAGTTGNTTNAGGGNTTAACTGCTTTATAAATTTATATGCAGCTTCCTTTGCAGCCCAATAACTCCANAGTGCAAATNTACATTCATCCTTTTTCCATNCGAGCCACTCTNTATCNGATAGAATTCTTTTTGGNAATCTTGGGTGGTAATTCTGGTCACAGTCGAGATCAACTATATCATTTCCCAATTGACTGGAAATATCCATGTTCCATATCTTTCAGTTGATTCATAACTTCTAAAGTTATTTCTTTTGCCCCTCTATTGCCCTTGTGCTCAGAGGTNGGNTTGATNAGGCTAATNTCAGTATAGAAAGTTTCATTCCTCTTNGGGAAAAAGCTATANGACTCTTGNNNATCACCTCGAACATAAACACATAGNACATGGCAGTCNTCGACTTCTTGTAGNATNTTACCGATACCGTATGTGGCGCTTTCAGGNTCGATTTTGCCTGTTCGGCTCCGTGTCCCTTCTGGAAATAAGCANACTAATTGCTTTTTTTTGACTAGCCACTTAACTTTT
This sequence comes from Pseudobdellovibrionaceae bacterium, assembly GCA_002725955.1. Lineage (GTDB taxonomy): Bacteria > Bdellovibrionota_B > Oligoflexia > Oligoflexales > Oligoflexaceae. The sequence continues at coordinate 5,402 of PBRN01000087.1, read as the reverse complement.
TCTAACGTCAGTTTTTTTGATGCNAGNGAGCCNCCCCGTTCAACATAGACGCATTTNCCTAAGTAACACATGAGCCTTAATAGGAAGTTTTTACCGAAATTGATGACTTCCGGTACGTTCCAAGGCATTAATGTGAANCGTTTGAAGATACTTGANAAGGGAAATAAAAAAGTTGTGATTAGCATAGANTCAATCATTGTTAGGTGATTGGCGCATATGACTAATGGCTTAGACCCAACTTCATCAAGNAATTTGACNGCTTTTTTTCTAATGCTGATAATATCGCGGCANCTGTATCCACCNAGCCCNAAGATNAGGAANAACCATAGACTTCCAAACCAAGGNAAATTGATAAAGCAAATAGCTTTTTGAAGCGATAGGCTTTGTTTATGGTTCACTGTAAGCTGCAGAGCATGCCTCATAATAAAANATACAGCGATGAAATCCNGNNTTCTTCCTTATAGGATTCCATCGCTATTAGTTTGATCAGTTAAGTAGTTTTTCAACTAAATTTACTGCATCACCAATAGTTTCGATCTTATCAGCATCATCATCACTAATTTCAAGATCAAACTTATCTTCAAAGTCTAAAACAATGTCAACCAAACGNGCAGAGTTAACCTGCAGATCNTTCAGAATATTTGTTTCGGATGTTAAGGCTTCCAAAGCAGACTGGTTNTTTGCATGCTTTGAAATAATNGACACAACATTATTAAAAACTTCTTGATTAGCACTCATTACTAACTCCATTTTCTAAGAATAATACAGCTATTTACGTCACCGAAACCGAAGCTAGCTTTAGCAGCTACTTTGATATCAGTATCAACAGACTTTTGAACAATACTATTTTTGAACTCATGTAGGTCNGGATGNAGATCTTCACAGTTCAATGATCCATGNACAAATCCACCTTCCATTTGCAGNAGGGTCGCNACCATTTCTAGTGANCCNGATGCTCCTAAAGCATGACCAATCATGGACTTCGTGGAATTGATTTTAGGTAATTNCTCNGGTTGTAATTCTANGCCATTGGCCCANTTACCGACTTCTTTTTTATCTGCCATGGTTGCNGTTAGGTGGCCATTAATATAATCAATTTCAGATGATTGNATACCGGCTTCGAGNACNGCTTCTCTAACNCANCGTTTAACCCCTGAAGGGCTNGGTGCTGTGATAGAACCACCTTTTCTCATGCCTCCGCTATTGATGCTTGAACCAATGATTTCGGCNTAAATCTTGGCGCCTCTTGCCTTNGCTGTAGCAAGATCNTCTATGATCAAGATNCCAGANCCACTGCCAGGGATAAAGCCCGCAGCAGATGCACTCATAGGCCGGCTCGCNGCTTCTGGNTTATCATTAAATTTCTTGCAAAGTACTTTCATGGAGTCAAAGCCACTCCATGTATGGGGGTCACTNCCTTCAGCGCCTCCAACTACCATGCGGTTAGCTAAGCCAGCCTTTATCCTTTGATATCCCATGATAATGGCTTCAGTACCTGTACTGCATGCAGATGAATTAGTTGTNACCTGATTGCCTAATGCTAATAGGCCNCCGACTTTGGCACTTACAGCGCTGCACATAATNCGNTCAACNACTGTACTNCCAAGTCTTTTAACCTTCCCTTGCGCTACTTTAGGNACCACTTCNTTAGCTAAGGTAGAAATACCACCNATGCCGGTTCCGATNATTGCNCCTGTGTCTTCATTAACTTTGTCACTATCNCTNTCGGTGACAGTCAAGCCCGCATCTTTCCAAGCATCNAGAGAAGCAATNCCTGCATAAANCATGGCTTCATTCATGGCGATCAATTCATCTTCTTGGAAGTACTGATCTAATTTTTCATTTATGCCNTGCGGTACACCGCCCACTTGGCAACTAAACTTGAGTTCTTGTAATTTCTCGATAAATCTTATGCCACTCTTACCGTTCCTTAGAGAGGAAGAAAATTCTTCCTTCCCNTGGCCATTAGGAGCGACGACTCCCATTCCTGTTATAACAACCCGCTTTTCACTNACGGTCATTTTGGCACTCCCATTCCTGACAATATTGCTGATGCTGCAAGTTCCCCATTTTCGAGGTAAAGATCGATTTTACTCTTGAGCTTCTTCCTACGGAAGAACATTTTTTCAGCTTTAATCGTAATTAGTTCCCCCGGAAGCACTTCGCGACGAAAATCAGCTTCCATTTCAGTGAACACGGTCAGATTATGCTTCACCTCTTCACTATTAATCTCTTTTAGTAAAAGATAAAACCCAAAAGCAACAACGCCAGTTTGGGCCATTGATTCTACCAAGATGACTCCAGGCGTTAATGGCCTCTCTGGAAAGTGTCCTTTATAGAAAAACTCATCTTTTTTAAAACGATACTGACCTATTATATGGTTTTCATCTACTTCCGTGATGCGGTCAAGAAACCTGAAGGGCGCTTTCTGTGGGAGCAGCTCCATCAGGGTATCGGAAATTTCGTTAATATCATTCCAATCATTAATCATTGGTTTTCCTTAATTACGACTTATTGACTAATCCACCCTTAGCATGAGGGCTGTCAGGGTTGGGGTAATCTGTGTACTTGATATTTACAAAAGTGCCGACTCTTGCATTTGATACTTTATAGATCTCCTGGTCATCTACGAAGACCTTGCCATTAGCAATTGACATGGCAGCTCCACTCTCCTTGAAGATTGAAAAACGGCGAACGTCCAGTTCGTAACGTACAACCTTATCAAACGGGCGTATTTGACCATTAAAATCGATTTCGCCTGCCCCAAGAGCTCTACCAGCTCCAACTGCGCCATTTATGCAGCAGTAGAATCCTAGAAGTTGCCAAATCGCATCGACACCAAGGCAACCAGGTTGAACAGGATCATTTTTAAAATGGCACTGAAAATACCAGCTATCTTGCTTGATATATTGTTCAGCGACAATGGATCCAGTGCGACCATTGCGTTCAATTTTGGTTATTTCATCGAACATGAGAAAAGGTGGGCTAGGCAAACTGGCAAGACCTCCCTCTGGTGGATTTTCTACCAATGTACCATGAGCAAAAGCCAGCAGTTCATTTTTGTTAAATGTCTGCCTGTCCAAAAACTCATTATATTTCATGTAAATGCCCCTTTTAGACCAGATTATTTAAAATATAGCCTTTTATAATCAAGAACACGAAAGCTGTATATTTTCGTGTTCGATTTGAAGATGATTTTTAATTTTAAGTGATGCTTTAACCGCTTATATGTTCTCCGCCATCAACGCGAATTATTGCACCGTTGATCCAGCCTGCTTCATTTTGACTCATAAGAGCCACTACGTTGGCTACATCTTCCGGTTCTGTGATCCTTCCAAAAGGATTTCTTTCCATAGCGCTAGCTTTCATATGGCTGGAACCTGGAATCAGTCTTAAGGCAGGTGTATTCGTAATGCCTGGTTGTAAAATATTAGATCTTAAGCCATAAGGCGCAAACTCGACTGCCATAGCTCTTGAAACAGATTCTAATGCCGACTTGGCGGCTGCAACGGCTGCGTAGCCCTTCCAAGCGATCTCGTTGCCTTCAGATGTCAGTCCTAAAATCCGAGCATCATCAACAAAGAGTTGCGCTTTCAATATATCCTGAGCCCAAGATAGGATATTGGTTCCCATATTCTTGATTGTTTCACAGAGATCTTCTTCTCCAGTAAAATTCTCATTACTATATTCTGGCGTACTCGCAAGGTGCACTAAGTCCGATGCCCCATCTTCAAAGAGATCATCTATTTTCCCTTGCAGATCTCCTAAAGGGACGTCCAGCTTTGTTGCCAACTTGGTAAGTGTGTCATTATTCTTTTCTTTAAGAGGTGCTATGAGCTTGAGGTTGCCAAGTGCTATAGAATGAAGCACGAGACGAATACCACCTGTTTTTATTTTATCTTTCAGGCCGGAGACAACTTCTTCTCTGCCAGACTGGCTTAGTCCGTTTACATTGAAAGTTTCGAGCTGTATTCCTTCTTGGCGTATGGTGTCAAACTCTTTTTCGATATTGGCCATAGCGCCGCGTCGATCACGGTGCACAACAGCAATATTCATCCCTAAGGATGCCAGCTTTTTTGCAGATGCCAGACCTATTCCACTAGAGCCACCGAGGATTAATGCCCAGTAGTTCTTATCCTTAAAAGGCATAGTTATTTCTTTCTCTTAATTATAGACGTTGATTTAACTAACTCTGGAAAGATATCTTACTTAATTAGTGGGGCCAAGTCTAAATACATTAAAAGTACTATCATTTTAATTTTTAATTTCATATCGATTCTACGCTTATGCCAAAAGTAGCATATTTCTAAAGATTTTTAGACTTATTACAATATAGTCCACTGATCTATATAGGCTATTCTGATTTTACCTTTGGCTAAAAGGTCGTCAGACAAGGGCCCTCATAAAGTTCTTTTAAATCTAATGTTTGATTGAGATATTTGAATATCATTTTTATTCGTAGCTTTTCTTCATTACTATTAAAAATTATAATATATGCTATAGATTATCATGTTTCTTTAAGGCTATTCATTATTTTCCAAAGCAGAAACAGATTGATACTCATGGATCGATTCAATAGCCTTAGCTACGATTGCTGCGGTGCTCAGTTTTACTAGATTTTTTACAGGTTCTCCAAAATGATGTTCAACCGTATCTGTAGTTACCATTTCTATAATAGGACTGTTTCCTATTTTTTGAGATGCGCCTTTTGAGAAAACACCATGGGTTACAGCTGCGAATATACTCTTTGCCCCCAGTGCTTTGACTGCATTAGCCATTGAAACTAAGGTGCCCCCCGAAAATACTATATCGTCGACTATCAAAACGTCCTTATCTTTTACATCACCTACTACCGACCAAACCTTTGCTTTTTCGCTGTGGTCTTTACGTATTTTATTGCCAATAACGGTACTGGTTTTCAGATGGTCCGCAAATTTATAAGCTGTTTTGCCGAAACCAACATCGGCGGATGCTACGACGAGGTCGGAGAGTTTTTTTGACTTAAAATAATCTGCGATGACAGGTCGCGCATATAAATGATCGACCGGTATTTTGAAGAAGCCTTCGATTTGAGGGCTGTGAAGATCCATAGTAACGATTCGATCTGCTCCAGCGGCCTCGATAGCATCAGCGCACACGCGGGCACGGATAGAAACTCTGGGTTCGTCTTTTTTATCGCCCTTTGCATAACTAAAGAAGGGAATGATCGCAGTAACTTGAGCTGCCGAAGCTAGTTTTAATGCATTGATCCAAAATAGCAGCTCGACGAAATTGTCGTTTACCGGATAGCTGATTCCCTGGATGATAAAACAATCTCTGCCCCGGACATTTTCAAGGAGGCGAACCATTGTATTTCCCTCGTTGAAACGTATCACTTCCGATTTGGCGGACTCAATGCCGAG
>PBRN01000086.1 GCA_002725955.1 Pseudobdellovibrionaceae bacterium | reverse complement strand
CACTTTGGTGTCTAAATGGTAGCCTATGGTGGTTAGGACTGAAAAACAAACGTTGGGGATATAGTTATGATCAATAAATTCAGGTTGCTAAGCTTAATCCTGTTATTCACCCCGTCATTCGCATGGTCTGTATCTGAGTCAAAGTCAGAAGAAATAATGATTCTAGATCCGACAGAGGAAGAAAGCATTAGAGATGAATTAATTGTTCTGGGTCGATCATTAAGAAACTTAGGACACAGCATTAAAACCAAATCTCTACAGGGTGTTAATTTTATCCGGAAGGATTCAGAATCAGACTTTGTTGAGGTGAAAAAAAAATTAGCGAAAACTAAAAAAGAATTAGAAGTTGCCTCGAAAAAGGTAACTAAGGGCACTCAGAAAAAGCTAGTGAAAGCCATCCACTCACTGGACTCGCTGGTAAAAAGAATTGATAACTCGGTGAAATAAAATATTTGTCATAAGATGAACTAGGTTATCTATTCGCCATCTTTACCTTGCTTTGCAGCCTGGAGTAAGTCAGCGATCCAGTCATCTTCAGGAGTCATTGATAATTGCTGTTCGAGGATAGAGATGGCGTTATCCCATTGACCTATCCGGATATAACTTTCGGCTAACTTTAGTTTTATACTATTTGCGCCTGCCGAAAACTCTGGATCTTCGGCAGCATTCTGAATATTTTCGATGGCCCCGAGATATGCTTCTATCGCAGCCTGAGGATTTTCGTTTTCAATATGAAGGTCACCGATCCGCTCATAGATTTCATCCTTGTATTCTGATTTTTCGACTGCCTGGTTCAAGCTAGCAAGGGCATCATCTGGCTGACCCATGTTTTGCAGGATCATGGCTTTGGCTTGCTCTAGTGCCCCGTTGCTACCTTGTGATTCATCAAGCTCATTAATGAAGTCTATGATCTGGTTGGCATTGCCCAATTCTTCCGAAATATTCACGAGCTCCATGATCATCCCCTCGTTGTCAGGGTTGATGGTGATGGCTCTTCTCACGTAAGGAAAGGCACTATTGGAATCCTTTCTGTCTATCAACTGAATCATAGCGATTTCAACTAAGGCCATCTCGTTGTCTGGATCATTTTTCAGAATATCCAACAACATCTGCTCAGCTTCTTCCCACTGCCCCCCATCGACTAGATCAATAACGGACTGTATTTGGTCGTCGGCACTGATATCGAGCTTTGGCTCGTTAGCTGGTAATGGCTTAACAATCTTTCTTTGCCTTTTTCTTTCCTGATTTGCTTCCGGGGCAGGATCCGGTGCTGATGACTTAGAGGATTGCGATGATGATGACGATGCCGGTTTTCTGGCTTTAGTATTCTTTCGTGAGTTCGCTGGCTCTGGTTCACCAGACAGGCGACTAATGGCAACTGTGGGACCGCTCTTTGACCACATGACTCCATATGCGACCGATATCATCAGCATAAAAAGTATTAACGACATAAAAAAATCGTCTATGGGACGTTTCCGGCGGAACAAGAGGGGTTCTCCTCTTTGGGTCATATGTAAAATTTAGTTTATTCAACGACAACCATCTATTAAACCGTATCAAGATATTAATCAAGCTATTATTATAACTTAATTAATATCAATAATAACTCGGTTAATTATTCTTAATAATTTTAATGTTTTCATTGAAGAGGCTGATTCCAGATCCCAGGTAGAATTGCTAAATGCGGTTCTTGATAGACTAGCTTGATGAGTTGTTCTGCTTGCTTTAATGCCTGATTAACTAGGGCATTATCTCCCCCGGCCATCCCAAGGATGCGACCCTTCATAGAGATCAGTTTGCTTGGTATCAATTTGACCCCTTCTATTTCTTTTAGACAATGCAACATCGCTTCAGATGGGAGCTGTAGGCAGGCCATCAGATCATTGGAATTTCGGTAGCGGACCACTGGATATAGTAAATGTTCCTGCAGCTTAGCCAATTTCTTGGCTTCTTGATAAGCAGTCTTCAGTCCACCGAGTCGGTCCACCAGACCAATGCGATGGGCTTCAATCCCGGTATAAACGCGACCCTGAGAAAGTTTGTCAACCTTTGCTACCGGCATATTGCGGCCTTCGGCTACTTTATTAATGAATGCCTGATAAACAGCATCAGAGGTTTCAGCCAGCACCGCTTTATCTTGATCTGACATGGGGCTGCCAAAGTTAATCATTTGCTTGCGATCTGACTGGGTCACGGTATAAAAGTTCAAGCCAAATTTTTCACTCAAACCAGTGCCATTGGGGATAGCTGATATCACTCCAATCGATCCTGTGATCGTCGTTGGTGCGGCTATGATCTTAGAAGCACCGGCAGCAATATAATAACCACCAGAAGCAGCAACATCGGCCATCGAAACAACCACGGGCTTTATCTTTGCTAGGTCTTTAATTTGCTGCCAGATAATATCCGAGGCCAAAGCAGAACCTCCAGGGCTGGATATTCTAAGGATGACTGCCTTAATATCCTCAGATTCAGCCGCCCATTTCAGTCTCTTGCTGATACGTGACGGTGCAATCACATTTTCCATTGAGTTATCATCCATCATAATCTGGCCGACCGCCTCGATGAGAGCGATAGAGTCTTGACCAAACCCGGTAACAGTTTCGTCTAGCTTGTCAGACATCCCTAAGTAAAACGTCCAGTCAATCACCTTATCTATACCTAATTGACTATGGAAAGCCTTGGTGAAAGCTTCACGATAGAGGAGCTGATCAATGATGCCCGCTGCTACGGCTTTATCGGCAGTATATAGACTTTTTTTCATCCATGAGCGTACTTCCAGAAATGGCTTATCCCTGCTTTTCGCTATAGCTTCGACCAGATGACCTCTGATATTTTCTTCAATAGATCCATAGACTTCTAGGCTTGCTGCCGAAGGTTGGTCTGCCACCATCGGTTCCATAGCACCTTTATATTTACCTGCTTTGACCACTTCCAACTTCAGTCCCAGCTTTTCTAAAGCACTGCCCATGTACGTTAACTGAAAAGAGGGTCCGATCAATTCCACCGAGCCTTCGGGAGACATGTATATTTTGTCAGCGACTGATGCCAGATAATATAGTTGGGTATTAGAAGCTGGCATCCATAGCGAAATAGGTTTCTCAGAAGCACGAAACTCATCGAGCAAGTCTCGCAGCTCGTTAAAGGTTTGCAGATTGCCATATACATTGCCAATTTCAATCTGTAAGCCTTTAATCCGGGGGTCTTTGGCGGCTCGACGCAGAGTCGTGGTGAGCTGCTGGAGTGACAAGCTCTGTTCATCCAGAAAACTTAACAATCCGGTGTTACCGGAAGCGACGCTCGTGATGGGAGCATTTAAATTAAGACGGAGGATCGCCTCTTCTGATTCACCTAATGTCTGTGAAGGAACTTTCTCACCGGTTAGCTGCGAGGCAGTATCAAAAGGTATCAGAAAAGCTACCATGACTGCCATTCCTGCCAAGGCAAACCCGAAAAAACTAACGACAGCCCCTACCACCAGGCACCAAATCCTCAAGACATAGCCCACAAGGAAGAGAAATCGGGAACGAATTGTTTTTGAGGGCTGAGGTAAACTCGACTTACTTTCAGGCTTCTTTGATTCTATCTCATCCATAACTGATCTTTCTCATCCTAACCATGGTTAATCTGTAATCAAGGCACGATAATATCTGGAATATAGTCCACATGCCAGTGCTTCCATCAAGAACTAAAATAGTAACGATATGCCAACATAAGCAGCAGATGTTTTCTTCACTGCGGAAAATTTTTCGATGGTCATGATGCCATCAGTGATATTATTTTCGACACAGCTTCCTTACTGACTTTGGGCATAATAACGTGAAAGTTTTCCCGTTTCTGGGACTCGGACTCTATGTCGGCAGCAATCACCTTCTCAGCCTTAGCCGATATTTTCTTATAGGTTGCCTTATCGAATTCACCTTTTTGCTGATTCTTAACCAATCTGCTTATATTAATTGGTGGATGAAACTGAACCTTCCACTTGATGGGTATAGCCTGGATCGGGAACAAGACAGGAATCGTAAGGTCTCCCTTAAATACTCTGGCAAAATTTTTGCGGAAAAGTTCCATCGGCTTGCTCTTAAAAGAAGCCTTGCTGATTTTAGATATTGGTATTTTGATAGAAGTCATAACAGGGAAAGATTCTTCAGGCCCATATATCGAAACAGGTAATAAATACTTTACGTTACCCTTACAAGCGATTCTACCAATACCAGTTTTAAAGGGGGCTAATTTATACAAACTAGAGAACGAACTCTTGAAATTGCCTTCTTCTCCTTCTGCTGGAGTAATAAAAATATTGTGTTCATCCCAGAAAGGATATTGATCGATTTCTTTGATGCTTAGGCAACCCATATTCTCAATGACGTTCTTTAATAAAGGGGCGGAAGCCACCATATCATGCCAAAATCCCAGCCCACACTCGGAGGTTCCGTTGTGGCGCTCGTTCTCTTCAGAAATTTTCTTCGCTATGACCAATCCGTCCAATGATGGCCAGCCACTGTGATTATGGGTCCATACAAACTTTTCACCGAGGGGGATATTTTCCAGACCATAGTATTCGGTTTGAAAATAACCATCGAGCACATCAACCAGGAATCTAACGGCCTCGGCTGCCTTCGGATTTAATGTTCGTGGAGCAGAAATCATAGCTGGAGTCTTTCTATCACAACGTTCTCATTGATTCCTTCATTGTAACACCTTTTCTGGTGGGGACTTTTTGTAGGGCGGAGGCATATAGCTCCTACTGAGTGGGCAATTTTTCCTCGTTAATTCAAATTATACTGATCGAAAAACACCCATGGTGTTTATCTGAACAACTTTTTGCTGCTTCACAGTCAAGCAAAATGACGCAGATGTACCTTTATGGCGTGCTTAGTGTTTCAAATTTATCTCTGAAGCCATTATTTTTATGAGTTAAGGCAGATATTGGGCAGAAAACTCTTAGGAAGATATATAATTTTCAAATATATTCTTGTATAGTGTTTGAGACCTCGGTCGCCAGGTGTTATATTTAAAGTCGAGTCGCCAAACTCAACTTTGTTAATAGAGACATCTAGACAAAGGTTAAAATTTTTATATATTGGCATACATTTTTTTATTAGAGGTAATCATTGTGGCTACAGGAAAAGTAAAGTTCTTTAATCAAGAAAAAGGTTTCGGTTTTATCACACCTGACGATGGTGGTGAAGACGTTTTCGTTCATACAACTGGTCTATCCGGCGGTTCCATCAACGAAGGTGATTCAGTAGAATATGAAATAGGTGAAGGCCGAAAAGGACCTTGCGCTGTTAATGTATCCACACGATAAAACTTAGAAAAAAAGGTCGGTATATACTGGCCTTTTTTTTATCGACCTAAGATGTGGATTTTTACCCAGGTGAGCTGTTGTTACCTGTACTTATTTTGTCGCTTTATCCTTAATTTCCGATCCCCCAGAGAACTGCCATATTTTCCGTTTGTCATGACGCAAAAACCTAGTTCAGTGGGAAACCATCCTGGATAATCATTATCATATTGACCTGATGTTCCATGACTATATCCATAGTTGTGCGCTAGCTCATGAGCAATCACATTAACCCACTTATCAAGGGAAGCCTTGTTTTTGTTAGAATGAACACTATTTGTTTTTTGCCAGCGATTTTGAACAAATTCTCTCACCCTATCCTTGTTCAAATTAATGTCTAAATTTTCCATTCTATAATTTTTTCTATCTACGCTTGCTTTACCTACGATTGCGGAACCCAGAGCCTCTCTTCTCATCGATTGCTTTCGGATAATAATATTAACCTTATCCATCTTGTTAAGAATAGGTATCTGACGACCCCACTTATTGCGGAGTTGATCTTTATTTACCCGAAAAGATTGTCGATAAGCGCACTGAGCTACTTTATAGCTGGCTATCCGATCAAAGACTATTTGAGTTGCTTCCTCAATCATAGCCAGCTCAGCTTTTTCCCATTCGCCTTCTGGCAAGGCTTCTACGCTTACGACTAGTTTTTTCCCCATTGCATTTGAATGCCAGCCTATGGAAAGTAAAATCAATAAAATTTTATTTAATGAATTACAGTTAAGCATGGGGAACCCTTCTTTTATCGTCAGATAATTATAAGAACTTCTCGATCGAACTTTTAATGTCAACTGGTGCGGTTTTGGGATGAAAACGTTCCACCACATTTCCTTTTTTATCTATCAAAAACTTAGCAAAATTCCACTCAATCTCGGCACCTTCGGATCCAGCTTGTTCATCTTTAAGCCACTTATAAAGTGGTGCGGTTTCTGGCCCATTGACGTCGATTTTAGCAAACATTGGAAAAGTGACATTGAATTTGGTGGTACAAAAAGTCTTAATTTCTTCCTCTGTGCCAGGTTCCTGGGCTCCAAATTGATTACATGGAAAACCCAGTATTTCTAAACCTTGATCCTTATATTCATGATATAAGCTCTGGAGGCCCTCATAGTGAGGAGTTAGGCCACAGGCACTGGCAACATTCACCACCAACACCAGCTTATTTTCATAATCTTTTAACGGAACCTTCTGACCATCAATGTTAGTGCTCTCAAATTCATAAAGTCTACTCATAACCTACAAACTCCTTCCAGGACAGCTCACTGCCAAGTTAATTAAAGAGGCAGTTAAATTAGCAAATACATATTATTTTTGAAATAAATTTAGATTTGCTAGACGATACAAAATCAGAAAGGTCATGTCGTTATTACTGAGTTGTCACAACTGCGTTGGTGCAGCGAGTTTTTACTATTTGCGACTTCGCTGTGTCGTTAGGGCAATTATCTTCTGTTTTAGTCACTTGCCCACTGGTAAGGGGGGTATCACTGAAGTCAAAATTGACCAGCTTTTCTAGGTCCCGCACAGCCAGGACATTTTCTATGGAAGTATTTTTGATATTTAGAAAGGTTAGCTCGGGCATAGTCGAAACAACACTGATGTCCCCTAACTTGGTATTACTTGATAGATCTAGATATTGTAGTTTGCTCATGGCTAATAGGGTTTGAGTTTCAGTGATACCATTGTCATCCAATTGCAAAGTTTCTAGCTCGGTCAGTTCAGCAATATAACTGATATCACCTATGATATTGCTGCCGAGATTGAGCAAGGTTAGTTTTTTCATAGCCCCTAAAGCTCTGATATCGTATATCGCATTTCCCGAAAAATTGATGCTAGTTAAGTGAGTAAATTCGGCAAACATAGAAATGTTAATGATGTTTTGATTAGGAAAAGAGATAGATTCACTTGCTAGTATAGCGTTCTTTAATTCTTCGCAAGTTTCCCCCTCAAAATTACTCTTGATCGCAGCAATAGTTGCGCCATATTCAGTACCAGCTGTAGCTTGACTACATGCGACTAAAAAGTCGATCGTACCCGAGTTGCCCTCTGACTCTTCTGCTTTTTCACAACCAACTGCGCCAAGCAATAAAACGAAAATAGAGCGTATTATCATATAGTTACGATTACACATAGCCGATATCTCCCGCTGAAATAAGCAAGTACCTCAGGTAGTATCGGTATAGTACTTCTTTTCATTAATAGAGGATATTCTGCTGTTGTTGCATTATTTCTAAGAATATTAAAGATTTATATAGAGGATGCTAAAGATGACGATTAAAGGTGAGAATGGGTATAAATCGTATAGTTTTAAGCTGCTTTAGTCGCTTTACCAACGATCTCTAATAATTCATCGGGATTAAATGGTTTAATGATATAGCCCTTGGCTCCGGACTCCTTCGCTTGCTTGATCATCCGGGTATCCCCTTCCGTAGAAAGCATATATACCTTGATGTTTTTCTTTGAAGTCATTGTTTTGACCATATCAAAACCATTCATATTGGGCATATTAATGTCAGAAATGACCAAATCAATATCATCATTCTCTTCGAGCTTTTTAATGCCCTCTAGCCCATCACGAGCGATAATAACTTCATAGCCTCCGCTTTGGAGGATAAATTCAAGCTGATGGATAATTGTACTTGAATCATCTACGATCATTATTTTAGCCATGAGTGATCTCCTTGGCTTTCATTGTATCCTTATAAATAAAAATAAAATATAGCTGTACTGTAAGGTAAGGTTTTGCACCTTTATTATTTAGCCAATTGAATGCAAAATTTATAATATCCCAAGTCCTTATTGGTAAGAGGTAAACTTATTTTATATCTGATTGACAGTATAATTATAGAGAACACCATAGTACGTAAAAATACTTCATGCATTAAAAAATAGTTATAGCTAGAGGGATTTGGCCAGAAAAATTTAAAGCCCAAGGTCGGCTAGTAATGCGTCTACTTCTTCTTGTTTATTTTCTGTTCTTCTACCAATTTCTGTATGCTGATCGAATTCATCTTTAATTGATTGATAAACCTTAATATGCTCAGGCCCAAGATGATGACCTTGTTTTAAAGTACTAATCATGGAAAAACTGCTTTCTGCAGCTACCAACATAAGACGGAAATGCTCTTCATCAATTTCTTGGTGAAACTCAGAGTTATAGTGTCTGGCAATGTCATCTATGATATGAGCTAGGTTAGAGAGCTCTAGATACCCTTGCTTTTCCTTTTCATATGCAAAAGCGCCGAAGATCCCGTTGAACCTCTGTCCTATCTTACCTATAGCTTCTAGATTAGATCTATCTTCTTCTAATGCCTTTAGAGCTGAAAGTGTTTCTTTTAAATGTAACCACGTTTCTTGAAAAGTAACGTCTTCACTTAAAACCTTAGTTGCTGCATAACTTTCAGTTTCACTATCAGAGGTATGAGCAAAAACTCGATCTATACTAGCCTGGTTAAGGGGGTATGGATAAAAGAATAATCGCATTGACAGATTGCTTTTCAGTCTATTATGTAAGATTAAATACTGCTCATCGCTAAGATAGATAAGACATCTGACTTTATCTCGACTAAAAAAAATAGCTGATAGTTTGTGGAGTATTTTGTAGATTTCTCTATTGGGGAAATCTAAGCCATTAAAAACCAAATTGGTTATTGTTTCATCGGCGTAGAATAATGATTTAGCATCATCGACTTGATCCACAACATGGACAAGACCTTTATTATTAGCCCGGCTGAATAAATCATTTATCTCTGTAACAAAGTTATCATCGGTACAGTAGATCAAATTACTATTTATTCCCGGCCCATTATCCATCTAATTCCTAATTTTACTCATAGGGAAATCGAAAGAATCACAAGAAAACTAACATACTCTGACCAAGACCTTCGCCAGCTTTCATGGAATGAGCATATTCAGTAGGATAGAAAAATCGACAGCAGTACTTTTCTTGTTCTGTTACCATTCTAGCTGTTATCGCTTCAAGAACCTGGGTTCTAATCTCGCTCAAATTCCCTTTGTTATTAATGATCACTTCTACTTCACTTAACCTATGTTCCAAAACTTGTCTGCAGAGATCAAAACCTTGCAAAATTACACAGCAACTTTTTCTATAATCTTGAATGGCTTTGAGATCTTTTTGGATGAGGGGTTTTGTATCTTCCCAAGAGTCTTCTGACATAATATCCATTATTTCAAATTGATCTCTAACCCTAGAAAGTAATTCAAGATTCATTTGTTCATCATCAAAATGATCAAACTCACTTTTCATCTTTTTAATATCGACGAATGCAAACAATGATTCACCAATATTCCGGCCATGAATTTCAATGTGCTGCACAACCTTTTTTATAGGTTCCATTACACTCACAATAGATTCCTGTAAGTCGGCTAATTTTTGGCTCGATTCAGGAGCGTCTGTGTCTACATCTCCAAAAAAACCGACCAACAAACCTAATACTGATTCTGTAACTTTTTGTATTTCAGATTTTAAAGAGTCATTCCATTTCACAAATGTTTCCAGCATTTTCGGCACATCTTCACTTCGATGGCCATCATAATCTGTAAGCAATGTTCTAAGACCATTTTCGAAAGTGTTAAACAAGCTTCCGATATTTTGAATTTCTCCACTTAGTCCAATTTGAATATCGCTTATCTGAGTTTGGCACTGAGTTGTTGTTAGGTAGAGGAAATTTAAGTATGACTGCCAAAAATACACAATAACTTGATTCGGGTTATGGTCATTGGTGTTTGAGAAAATATCACATTTTTCCAAGTAATTACTGGGCAGTTGAAAAGATATCGGCCCTACTAGCTTCAAACCATCTAATCGGAAACCGGTATCACCTTTTTCTTTAGCGTGCTGAACAAGTAAATTCACTGGGACATTCTTTTCAACTATTTCGCCTTTGTCATCAACAAAAATCATGCCCATGAGGTCAATTTCATACTTTTCAAATAGGTTGCCAAATAACTTCATTTTTTCGTAAATTTTGACTGAGGCATACTTGACTTTAGACTTTTTGGAAAGCCCATTTAAATGGTCATGTAAACGCCTTAGTCCCATCCAAGAAGCATTTTTAATGGCAGAACAATCAAATACATTCACATCCGTCAACATTTCATCAATGGAATTGAATGGTGTTGTATCTTTTATAGTGCCATGAAGCTCAATAACCCCGTCGGCGTTCTTTGTAACCCAAAATCGATTTTCAGTACGAGACTGAATAGTCATAACGATCACTCTTCATTTGAGAAAAAATTTCATTAAGATTTTGAAACCCCATCGGAGTATCTAATCAAAAACTAAAGTGCTTGAACCATCTAAATTTTTAGTATCATATTCCAAAGTAAAACCATTATATCACTTAAAAAAATAAAATATTTTAAGGCCTAACCAAAAATATTAAGCTGGCTTTGTCGCCTCTCCAACGATGCGTAATAACTCATCATGATCGAAAGGTTTGATAATATATCCCTTGGCACCTGCTTCTTTTGCTTTTTTTATCATCCTGGAGTCGCCTTCAGTTGATAGCATAAAGACTTTTACATTCTTTTTGGTGGTCATTTCTTTAACCATCTCAAAGCCATTCATTTTGGGCATATTAATGTCAGACAAGACAAGGTCGATGTTGTCGTGTTCTTCCAGCTTTTCAATTCCTTCAGTGCCGTCTCTCGCTACCACGACCTCGTACCCAGCTCCCTCTAAAAAATGTTCTAGCTGGAGTATGATGGTACTAGAGTCATCGACTATCAATATTTTGGCCATTAGATTCCTCCCGTTATAATAATTGTATCCTCTTGATCAAAATTTTAGAATATATGTTCGATATAGTAAGATTTAAGTAGAATAACCTAGTACCCTTTAATCTATGAGATAATCTGGCTTTTGCGGGCAAAAAAAAAATAAATTAAATTTTACCGTAAAAATAATTTGTACAAATAACAATAATATTTACAGAAAACATAGGTTAAAAAACATGCCTTCTAAAGAAGAAAAAAAACAATATGCTCAAATGATCAAAAAAGAAATAACTGCTAGTGATCGAAATGCTCGTGAATTGATTAAAAAACCTTTGGTCGATACAGTAAACCACGGTGAAGTATTAGGGCCGGTCCATTTCGTTGATGGAGAGCACAATCGCAGTTTATGGCTCGAAGCGGACAGTTTGTATTGCCGTTACCGGCCAGGAGATACGGTACAAATGAGAACGACCCGCGGTGACACATCGAGGGTTGCAATTGAAAATGTAACTATAAAGTCAGTTCAATGGGATATTGATCAAAAACTGATGCTTGAGGTGACTAAGAAAAGAGAGTTACCAAAGAAAAAGGAACAAGACTATTTTCTTTTTCCTGATCACAATCATTTTTTTAATGAGCAGTTAATTCATAAGATTCGATCCCTTCCTAGTCACAATGCAGAGCCTGAATTTCTGAAGCTATCGAAAGGCGATTTACATAGCCAGTACAGTTTAAATAGAAGCCAGAAAAAAGCATTCCATTATATCATTGACCAAGGTTTAAATGGATCTATCCAAGGTCCTCCAGGTACTGGTAAGACATGGGTACTAGGTGCTATCGTCAAATTAGCAATCAAAAATCACCTGAAAGTCGGTCTTGCTGCTTATACTCACAATGCATTAGATCAAGCCTTGAGCAGAATAGTTAAATCATCTGTGTCAAACAAGAAAAGCAGCCGTCATTTAAAATGGCAAAGGGTAGGAAATCTATTAAAAATCGATACCCAGCAGTATGTAGATCAGGATCGTAATTTATTGGCTGATAAGAACTGTTCACCATCATTTTCCCAATCATCGCCTAAAAATCAAGTATATGGTGCTACAACTCATTCTTGGGTTCTCTCACCAACGGCACCCAAAGTTGACCTGTTAATTGTGGACGAAGCGGGACAAGTACCTTCTTATATGACTTTACTGCTTGAGTCTATTGGCACGAGAGTAGTCTGGTTAGGGGATCATCGCCAACTTGCTCCTATTTTATTAGCAGAACATGAGGAAATGCCTGCAGATGCTTTTTCTGCCAGCCTTCAGATCAGCGGCAATGAGGAAATTATGTTATCAACACAATATAGGATGAATCAGCGTATTCAGGAATGGTCTTCAGACAGATACTATCATGGGGAGTTAAAGCCTGCTGGATCTGTAGCCAAGCGAGATATAATTGATCGTAGCTCNATAACNATGCGAGGCCTCGGTGCTTCCNCTGTCCAATTAATCACTCATAGATGCCGNGCCAGAGGAGGAGGAAACCCAGGAGAAGCTTCATTAATNGCAGACCTTATTGCNAAACTATTGCGGGCNGGAATCAAACCTGATCAAATCGGAATTATCAGTCCACATAGAATTCAAAACTCACTCATTACTCAAAAGCTNGTNAATAAANTTGGNCCCAAAATNGCACAGCATTTTTCTATTGATACTGTCGANCGNTTTCAAGGACAGGAAAGAGAAATNATTATATTTTCTTTAGCAACTGGTAAAGATGGCAGTTTGATGAANGGGGAAGGAATCTTCTTGGGNGATGCGAGACGGATTAATGTGGCAATAACNCGGAGCAAAAGCCGTTTTTACTGTTTTGCACCGGAGTCTCTTTTGCGCCATGCTGCNCGTCATGGGACGAAAGANAAAGGNTCAGATCTTGATGANTTTTTAAAATGGTGTCAAAGACAAAGCCGNAAAAGAANGCTAAGATAGNCTTNGTTCNATACAANNCTCAGGCTTTTTTATATATCCGTCATAAAGGANNACCAGTGACTCTTACTCAACTNGNTTATATACTGGCTGTTCAAAGGACAGGTAGTTTNCGCCGTGCTGCAGAAGAATGCTATGTAACCCAACCTACGTTGAGTATGCAAATCCAAAANCTNGAAGATTACNTGGGNATNATAATTTTCGACCGNAGTCAGCAACCTATCAAACCCACNTTATTTGGAGAAAAAATATTACTACAGAGCCAAGTCGTTGTTCAGGAATCAAAACGCATTGATGAAATGATNAAAGAAGANAANCAAACATTGGAAGGNGATTTGCATTTAGGGATTATACCNACCCTAGCCCCNTACATCCTTCCNATTTTCCTNGAAGANTTTACCTGTAAATACCCAAAAGTGANACTNATTGTCGAGGAAATGGAAACGGCTTTGATTGTNAAAGCNCTTAAAAGAGANCAGNTGGATGGAGCATTATTAGCAACNCCACTNCTCGATGATCAAATAACNGAGTCNCCTTTATTCTGGGAACCTTTTTATATTTTTGCTCCCCANGATCATCCTGTNGCAAAAATNGACCATCATANAGAGGANAAATTGCCGCTAGANTCNTTACTNTTGCTNCANCANGGAAATTGCCTAAGGGANCAGGTCATAAATCTGTGTGAACTNAAATCGCAACAGAAGAAAACACCACATCTTCAATTTGAAAGTGGTAGCTTGGAAACATTGATCAGACTAGTTGAAAAAGGTCTCGGTTATACCATTTTGCCAGAGCTAGCCACTTATCATCTCGAAAGTAAAAAGCAGGGTGTGATCAGGAGGTTTTCCTCTCCCCCACCAGTGAGAGAAATTAGTCTGGTTTGGCATCGAAGCTGGATCAAAGAAAACATGGCGAATGCTGTAAAAAATAGTGTGGAGGCAGTGATACCACCAAACCTTAGAGTAAGGTCTGGTGAGAGAAAAGTTCTATCTTTCTCTTATGAAAAATAGTTTTGTCCCGATTTCATTTACATTGATTATTGGGATAAGTTCCGCCTCTTCCCGCATCCACAAGAGCCGCAGGTTCGCCACTAATATCGACATAACCGCCATCAAGAGGAATTTTTATAGGCCCTTTCTTTACTTTCACGCCTTTCACATCGCACACTTCAGCAATTTTCCCGTCTTTACTTATGGAGTAGTACACCATTATTTTTTCGTCTAACTCAACCGCTAAGGTTCCAATAACGGGGATTTTAATCGCATCAATAACCAATGATAATTTACTTCCGAATGAAACCGCCTTGCAGATATAAGAGTTACAAGTAACCTCATAAGTTTCATTACGGCTAGCCATAATTGTTTCGGTGTAAGGAATAATTTCAGGCGGTAATAGTAAAATGTCTCGTAGATCTTTTACAGGAACTGTATTGGTACCATCTACTGATAAATCTCTTAGAGATGACAAGGTTTGTTCAATTTCAGCTGTTTTTAATTCTTCTTGGGGAATATTTATATCTATTTTCGGGCTACTAGTCACTGATTCACTAGGGCCACAAGCACTAAGTAGATAAATCGATAGACCAAGAGACATAGTTTTTGATGACAAATAGCGCATTTTTCTCATGAATGACCCTTCCCTAGTTTTTTAATGGTGTGC
>PBRN01000085.1:5807-10518 GCA_002725955.1 Pseudobdellovibrionaceae bacterium | reverse complement strand
GTGCTGCCATCACCGGTGAGGTCTACCTTGCCCACGTAACTTTTTTCAGTCCAAAGTCCTAGCCGGGCTCCCGAGGCAGTGGTTAAGGCTTTCCACAATGGACTGCCTTTTTCTACCATGAGCTCGGATTCATACGGAGTAAATTTTGTTGGGTCAGGGCTGACCTCTCCTTTTACGGGAGCAATCATGTTGGCTTTGACAGTGAGGCGGCCATCTTGAATGGTTGTGGTGATGCTTTCTTGGGGATGAAAATAAACGCGGCCCTCTTTGGAAACATCGTTGATATAAGTGATGCGGGAGACAGGTCTCTGGACTTCATTAAAAGTGGGGTGGTTTAAAGTGATGCCGGTATCGAGGACGCCCACTTTGACCCGGGCTCCATTGGGTGTCACTCCCAGCTCATCCTGGATGATTCGTTCAAAGGTCGTTACTCCCATAGCTTTGAGCGGGCTAAAGCCAACACTTGCCTGGCGGGGGTCGGTGATCTTGCCATTGCTCATCAGTTTGGATTGAGAAAGAGCTACTGGATTAGCTATTAATGAATAGGGTAGTTTTATCTGGCCGAGTTTTTCATAGGCCGGTAAAGCCACATGAGTGACTATAAATCCTAGTTTTGGATACGTCTTAGTCTGGGTGATCTGAAGCGATGTTTTTAGAGCGGTGACTACCGTCTCTAGCTCACGGCTGAGAAAAGCGTTTTTTTCAGCAGCCTCCAGGTTTTGAACCTTGCTCTGAATCTTGGCATAATCATCATCAGCAACGATGGCCACCATAGGGATATAAGGTGTGCCGCCGATCATGGATACCGGGATGATGTCACCTGAAGGCAGTGGTATATGTTGTCCGCCTTCTGGGGTGGTATTTACGCCGCCGGTGTTGGTCTGGATTGGTAAAGTAGGCACTGTGACCGTGCCTACAGGTTTTTCTTTATTTGGGGCGATACTGCAGCTACTGACGATTAGACTTAGGGAAACAGCTAGGCTCACTTTTGAGAACGAGTTGGTTTTCATCTTGATTCCTTGTGAACTAATTGACTAGTTATCCGATATCCTATTGCTTTACATAGGTTTAGGGTAAACTGGCTGTTTGGTCAACTAAGCTCAAGCCGGTTTCATCCCCACGATGGTAAAAACAGGGTTGCTTATTTGACGGCTCATGGTCTTGTGCTAATTGACTGAAACTAAAGGCTAAAAGTACTTTATGGCTTGCTTCAGCAGGGGCTAGCCCTCCGGATAGGTTTTGGTTGTGCCGTAAGTCTCTTTTTTGAATCAATAAATGTTGAAGGTGGCTTGCGCTGATGACGTAGGTTTTATTTGTCTTGGTTGCAGCTGAGGAAGATAAGCTCTGACATTTCTGCAGGGCTAATAAGGTTGGGTGGTGGCATTTAAAATGACCACAGTGGTGCTTATTTTTTGTTTGGAATTTAAAAGGCGCATTCATGTTATGAATGCGCCTTTGATTTTTCTCGTATTCGCTGTTTTAGCGTGATGCTTTAAGTCAAATTCTTCTCAAAGGCTGCAGATGTTTTTAAACGCAGCATCTGATTTAGCACATAGTGAATTACCGCAGGTAAAGGCACTACCGTAAAAAGGAGTACCGCAGGCATCATAGTTACTATTGGTGCTGGAAGGTGTTTGAGTATTCTTCTTAAGCACGCAGGTGACCTCGAAGTCAGCATCTGATTTTGCNCAGACATTATTGCCGCATTGGAAGATAGATCCATAGGATATAGAGTTGCAGTCAGCAATATTNTTATCATTATTATTGATAGGTGCTCCAGAGCCNGTTAATACGCACATGTTTTGATATTGTGCATCAGATTTGGCACAGAGAGCNTCGCCACATTGATAGACGCTACCATAAAATGCTGTAGGACACTCACTGATGTTGGGGTTGCCNTGTGTNGTNAGCTGTTCNTTTTTCCGGGCCACACAGGTATTTAGGAAGTTAGCATCTGATTTAGCGCAGATATTAGCACCACACTGAAAAAGGCTCCCATACTTCTTNGAGGGNCATTCTCCACCATTATTATTGTTATTGTTATTGTTATTGTTATTGCCATTATCGTTGTCACTNAGTTGCTNAACNAGGAACCGGCGGTAGCCAAAAAGNAGGCCGTTNGCGTAGTCAGCATTGACTACATTTTGATATCCCAAGATAAAGTTCGCATCGGGGTTCGGNTATGAAAAACTAAGGTTGGCGATTTTTTTGTCGAGATCTCCGGTNTCACCTTCGGTTTTACCTTNTTCATCGAAAAAGGCNCGATTGGTTTGGCCAGCAATGACTCCATCATAGTATGGACCAGCTTCGGTCTTGCTGCTGATACCNACCTGNAGGATTTCCAAATCTGTGAACAATTCTTTGATTTTATTCGTTGCAAANTGGACGTCGCTGTATTTGCTATTTAAGGCACTTTCTAAGTTCTCNCGNANTTGTGNGGAAGCATTAGGGTAATCNCTAACAATCTTTTCGATNTCACCATTAATGACTTTGAGGTCGTCTTTTTGCTTTTCTAANTTCAGTAGAATCTCGTCCACTGCTTCTTTCATTTTTTCTTCTTCAGACANNCCTGACTGTATAGGNGTCACTGTTGGTGTCGTAGAAGTCCCNGTACCTGGCGCAGGGACACTNCTNATCCGTGGTGGTGGTGGTTCNGACATTTGATCNCAGCCTGTGCTCAGCACCGCTGTTGTTATAAGAAGTGAGGGGATTAGCCAAAATTTCATAAGAGCCTCTTTTAATTTTCCGCATTCAACCAGCTAATGATTTAACACNGCTNTAATTGCATAAAGCGTTCCAATGTTTCGTTTGGAGTATCTTCTTGAAAATATTCCGAACTTCNNNNAGNTTTTCGCTAACGGTGTTGTTTATATGACAAAGGTCNTACNTTCTGTTCAGATAGTGACACNTGAATATGGTGGGGAGGNTTTGAGGNAAACTNGTTTAACATTGTTTAAAAGCATTTAACTATGTTTTAAGCTATGATCACAAACTGGGTNTCAATGAAAATGNCGGCGATCACGGGAATGGGTAAAAGGCTGTAGCTATGAGTTGTACTTATTTTATCAGTGGATACCATCGTTATTTAAGANAAGTTTTGCCTTCGTCTCCCCTGCTTATTGAATAGTCTCTCATCCATTAATGATTTTAATGTGACCGACCCATGCACCATGATGTTACATGGAGNAGGTTNGTGTGAGAAGGCGGCACAGTAGACATTTAAAGGNTGCTANTTTATTGCGTGCCGCAAANTTTAGCCTTGAATCGACGGTANGTTACTTTTTTTTTGTGAGTGCGCCATATTCGTGAAGGCAATAACAGCATTCAGTNTAGTAGGGTTTGGCTTGTTATGCTGTTAAAAATAATCAGTCATTGATATTTAAGTGATCCTAAATTCATGGGAGTGTCCTGAGTGTCCGTTAGCTGAGGTTTACATAAACTNGGTTTTAGGGTAGTCAAAAAAAGATTAAAACATGAAAACTCCAAGCCGTGAGGTATGACAGTGACGATCAAAGCGCAGACCGTGTTAAGCTTACTGATATCCGTGGGGGCCATTTCTGCACAGGCAGCTCCCAAATCGTTNGTTTATTGTTCTGAAGGGAGCCCCAGTTCTTTTAATCCTCAACTAGCCACTGATGGCACTACCTATAATAACACCAGAGCCATATATAATCGTCTGGTTGAATTTGAGTATGGTGCTACCAAGGTTGTACCCGGTCTGGCTGAATCATGGACGATTTCTAAAGATGGTAAGACATATACCTTCAAGTTAAGGAAGGGGGTTAAGTTTCATACGACTAAATATTTTAAACCAACTCGAGAGTTTAATGCTGATGATGTCCTCTATTCTTTTAANCGGCAGAGGTTAAAAGATCACCCTTACCACAAAGTTAATGGTGGTTCTTATGAGTACTTCAAAGCCATGGATATGGATAACCTGATTGGCGATATCAAAAAGNTAGATGANTATACGGTTCAGTTNCTGTTGAAAAAACAGGAAGCTCCTTTTCTGGCTGACCTTGCTATGGACTATGCCTCTATCTTGTCGGCTGAATATGCCGATGTGCTAACGAAAAAAGGTAAAAAGGAAGCGCTGGATATGGANCCNGTGGGCACCGGTCCTTTTGTCTTCAAACGNTATGTCAAGGACCAAGTGGTNCGTTATACGGCTAACAAGGAATACTTTCGCGGTAAACCGGCTATCGATCGATTGATCTTTGCNATCACTCAGGATCCAGGAGTGCGGTTTCAGAAGCTGAAAACTGGGGAGTGTCATTTCGTAACTGAGCCTAANCCTCAGGATATTGCTCAGATGAAAAAAGATCCCAAGATCAAAGTTATGGAACAGCCCGGATTGAATGTCGGNTATTTGGCGATGAATGTGGAAAAGAAACCTTTCGANAATCCTAAGGTTCGTCGTGCTGTGCATCTGGCTTTGAATCGCAAGGCGTATATTGATGCCATTTATTTTGGCAANGCTCAGGTGGCCAAGAATCCGATTCCTCCAACTATCTGGTCNTATAATAAGAATACTAAAGACTATGANTATAATCCGGCAGAATCGAAACGTNTGCTGAAAGAAGCCAAAATTAAGGATGGGNTTGAAGTTGAATTATGGACTCTGCCGGTTTCTCGTCCCTATAACCCCAATGGCAAAAAAATGGGAGAGATGATGCAGGCTGATCTTAAAAAAGTCGGCATTAAAGCCAAG
>PBRN01000085.1:0-5801 GCA_002725955.1 Pseudobdellovibrionaceae bacterium | reverse complement strand
ANANATGATTGGCCGACTTATTTAGCTAAGTCTAAGAATGGTGAGCATGAGATGCTGCAAATGGGTTGGACGGGAGACAATGGTGATCCTGACAATTTCTTGCATGTGTTGCTGGGTTGTTCTGCTGTTGAAGCTGGGGCGAACCGGGCCCGCTGGTGTGAGAAGAGCTTTGAAAAGCTGATCAACCAGGCAAAGGTGACGAGTAATATTAAAGAACGGACCCGCTTGTATAAAAAAGCCCAGGAAGTTTTCAAAAAGGAAGCTCCTTGGGTAACTCTGGCTCATGCTAAAGTTTATCGAGCGATGTCAGCGAAGCTGGAAGGCTATAAAATTGATCCTTTTGGTGGGGATTATTTTGATCGGGTAGATTTCAACGACAAAGGGCACTGATATTTAGTGCTCTTGATTAAGCTTTGAGGAAGGCTGATGGCTGCATCTTTGTTAAAGCGTTTGCTGGTGATTGTTCCCACATTGCTCGGGGTATCGATTTTGGCTTTTGGCTTGATTCGACTCGTCCCGGGTGATCCCGTTCTGCTGTTGATTGGTGAGCGAGGAGCATCCCCTGAAGTATATGCCGAAATGAGGGCCAACCTAGGCCTTGATCAGTCTCTGCTTAATCAGTACATGCAGTTTGTCGGTCGCGCAGTGACCGGTGATTTGGGTACTTCTATTATTTCCAAGCGACCAGTGATGGAAGAATTTTTAGACCGGTTCCCGGCCACTGTGGAGCTGGGTTTTCTGGCGATGATTCTGGCCATTGCGATTGGGATTCCAGTTGGGATCGTGGCGGCCGTAAAGCGTAATTCCTTTCTGGATTATTTCTTCATTGGGGTGTCTCTCATCGGTTATTCCATGCCTATTTTCTGGTGGGGCTTGATCCTGATCCTGGTTTTTTCTGTGAGCTTGGGGTGGACCCCGGTGTCAGGGCGGATTGATGTCTTGTACGACATTGAGCCAGTGACGGGTTTTATGCTGATAGATTCGTTGCTGAGTGAAGAAGGCTGGCCAGCTTTTTGGGATGCACTGCGGCATCTGGCCTTGCCGGCGATGGCGCTGGGAACTATACCCCTGGCGGTGGTGACCAGGATGACTCGGTCCAGTTTGCTTGAGGTTCTGGGGGAAGATTATATTCGGACGGCGAAGGCTCAGGGGGATGGCTCATTGTGGGTGGTCTGTGTGTATGCGATGCGCAACGCTCTGATTCCTGTTGTGACTGTCATTGGTTTGATGTTTGGCTCGATTATCACTGGTGCGATTTTGACGGAAACTATTTTTTCCTGGCCCGGGATTGGTAAATGGTTGGTCCATAGTGTTACTGCCAGGGATTATCCGGTGATTCAGGGGGGGATTCTGCTGATTGCATGTCTGGTGATTATGATCAATATGGGCGTTGATTTAATGAACTCGCTGGTTAATCCTAAATTGAGGGATCTTCAATCATGAATCAATTAGTGGGTACAATCGAAACCGTGAATATACAGCCGGCAGAAATAAAAGAACCGCATCCTATGGCGGAGTTTTGGTACTTTTTTAAACAAAACACCGGGGCCGTGATTGGTCTCAGTATTGTGATGATTTTTTTGGTGTTGGCGATTGTGGCTCCATGGTTGAGCCCCTTTGACCCAGCTGAAATCCAGGATGGGGCATTGCGTTTGGGTCCAGCATGGACGGCGGATGGGCATTTACCTTATCTGCTGGGCACTGATGATGTGGGGCGTGATCAATTGAGCCGGTTGCTCTATGGAGCCAGGATTTCTTTGGGGGTTGGTTTTGTGGTGGTGTTTATCTCGTTAACAGCCGGGACTTTTCTGGGGCTGATGGCGGGATACTTCGGTGGCTGGGTGGATCACATTGTGATGCGCAGTGTTGATATTCTGATGTCTCTGCCTTCTATCCTGTTGGCGATCGTAGTGGTTTCGATTCTTGGCCCCAGTCTGCTCAATGCGATCATTGCGGTGAGTGTTGTGGCGATGCCTGGTTTTGTGCGGTTGACCCGGGCTAGTATGATGAGTGAAAAGGTTAAAAACTATGTGGTGGCTTCCCGGACTTTCGGGGCTCATCCAGCCCGTTTGATTTTTCGAGAAATTTTACCCAACTGCATGGCGCCGATCATGATTCAGGGAACATTAGGTTTTAGTGAGGGCATCTTGAATGCAGCGGCTTTGGGTTTTTTGGGCTTAGGAGCTCAGGCTCCCACTCCTGAATGGGGAACGATGTTGGCAGATTCAAGAGCCTTTATTGAAAGTTCTCCGTGGATGGTAACCCTTCCTGGTCTATGTATTTTGCTGGTTGTGTTGGGGTTCAATTTATTTGGTGATGGTCTTAGAGACGCCTTTGATCCTAGATTAAGAAAATAGTAGATAAGAATGGAAAAGAACGATCCTCAGATGTTAGGGCGTCAGTAACTAGGAAACAATGACTATGCTGCTGGAAATCAAAGATCTAAAAGTAGGTTTTAGCACCCTTAGAGGGCCGATGCAGGCTATCAATGGGATTGATTTGCATGTGGCGGCCGGCGAATCCTTGGGGATTGTGGGTGAATCTGGTTGCGGCAAAAGTCTGACCAGCCTTGCGGTAATGGGGTTGCTGCCAGATACTGCTAAGGTTACGGCTGAGCGTCTCTCCTTTAACGATCGCAATTTGCTTAAGGCATCCGCCGGCGAGCGGCGAAGGCTGCGGGGCAGTGATATGGCTATGATCTTTCAGGATCCCATGAGTGCCCTGAACCCCAGTTTTACCGTTGGTTTTCAAATGGATCAGTTGCTCAAGCTTCATGAAAGGCTAACCCGTCACGAACGGCGGCGGCGCAGCATTGAGTTATTAAATAAGGTTGGTATTCCCGACCCCGAGAGTCAACTCTATGTCTATCCTCATCAATTATCAGGGGGGATGTGTCAGCGGGTGATGATCGCAATGGCGATTTCCTCCAACCCTCGCTTGTTGATTGCTGATGAACCTACCACTGCTTTAGATGTAACGATTCAGGCGCAAATCCTGGCACTTTTGAGAGAGATTCAGAGTGAAGAAAACATGGCTCTGATTTTGATAACTCATGATTTAGGCGTAGTGGCACAGATGGCTGATCGGGTGGGGGTGATGTATGCGGGAGAAATAGTCGAACAGGGAACCGCAACCCAGGTGATTCATCATCCCAGGCACCCCTATACCGAAGGTCTGCTTGCCTGTTTGCCCGAAACTCATGGGGATCAGTTTATGGAAGCCTTGCCGACTATTCCGGGCTTAGTCCCGGATCTGGTGCATCGACCAAGTGGTTGTCAGCTTCATCCTCGGTGTTCCTATGCGGATCATATTTGTCAGCAGCACACTCCAGTCGTCAGTGATGCCGGCGAGCATCGGGCGTGGTGTCATAAACCACTGGGAGGTCAGTCATGAACGAATCGGGATTGAATGAGCCTGTATTAAAAGTGGATAAACTGAGCAAGTTTTATCCGGTGCANCAGCTTTGGCGACAGGTNGGTACGGTGCGGGCGCTAAACGAGATTAGTTTNACCCTGGGAACACAGGAAACCCTNGCAGTCGTGGGGGAGTCTGGTTGTGGTAAAAGTACNTTGGCTAAGCTATTGATGCAGATCGAGCGGCCCACTTCNGGGGCCATGATAGCCGATGGCAAGCCGGCCGGTGAGATGGCTGATTATCACAAATTCATTCAGATGATTTTTCAGGATCCCTATAGTTCGATTAACCCCAGAAAAAGGGCCTGGCAAATCATTGGTGAACCCTTATTGATCCAGGGTATGCCCAGAGAACAAGTAAAAGCGAAAGCTGAATTGATGATGTCAACAGTGGGTATTCGTCCTGAATATGCGGGGCGCTATCCCCATATGTTTAGTGGTGGCCAAAGGCAGCGTATTGGTATTGCCCGGGCTCTCATGGTGCATCCTCGGGTGGTGATTTGTGATGAACCGGTGTCTGCTCTGGATGTTTCGGTCCAGGCCCAGATTATTAATCTCTTGGTAGAGCTGCAAAAACAACATCGTCTGTCTTATATTTTTATCTCCCATGATTTATCTGTGGTTCGCTACCTTGCTGATCGGGTACTGGTGATTTACCTGGGTAAGGTTGTTGAATTTGGCAGCCGGGATCAGATCTTTAATGATCCCCAGCATCCCTATACCAGGATTCTACTGGCTTCATCACCACGGGTGGAAGTGAATCATAAAAAACCCCTGCTGATTAGTGGAGAATTGCCGTCTCGGCTGAACCCGCCTGCGGGTTGTGCTTTCCATCAGCGTTGTGCCAGCAGCACTGATCTATGTCGCGAGCAGGCCCCTGAGCTGATGGCAGTGGGAGAGCGGCAGGTTGCTTGTCATCACTTGGGAGCTAAGAAACACGGTCACTGACAAACATCAAAAAAGGCTAACCGATTGATTAGCCTTTGTGGAAGATGTTTATGTGATATTAAGCTATGAAGCCATGCGCGTCGGTTCACTCTGATTAGAGGCCTGGGCTTTGGCAAGGGCTTCTGCTTTCTTGGCATCGTGAACGGTTTTGGGATCAAATACATTCGGATTTGAATGATGGCTACCATGGTAGCAGGAGTTATGCCCCAGAAAGTTAAAAGTATCTGATAGCAGGGTACCATGCAGGTCCATGGCGGTGGATCTTTCGTCGTCACCTAAATATTGATGTCCATAGTAGTTGATATAGCTGGTGATCAATATCTGGGAGATTTGCGATGGGATCAGAAACCAGACAAAGAAGCTGGGGCTTACCATCCAGATGGCCAGTAACCGGAAGGCCATACTGAATCTGATGCTCCAGGAAAAGGATTGCTTCGCCATCACTGCTTTCCAGCCTTCATAGCCTCTTTTTGTAAGGATGTCCATCCTTACAATAATAAGGTATTCGATGGAGGCTTTGATATAAGCGCGGCAATAGCCTAAAAACTTATCTCCCTTCTTAGGAGCGTGAGGATCCTGCGGAGTATCCGTGTGACGATGATGGAAGATATGAAGCCATTTCCAGCCTTCATAGCCCCAGATCTGATGAAAGCCCATAATCTCCCCCATGAGCTTGTTCAGCCAGCGGGAACTGTAATTGCCATGGGATGCATTATGAAGGCTACCAAAGGAATACATAGAAGAAGCGATGCCAAGCGGCACCAGCAGCATCCATTCCCAGCTCATAGCGATTTCAGGCGCAGGGAAACCGCCGTGGTAATACCACAAGCCTCCACAGAAACCCATGAGCGCTATGGTCCACCAGATGTTGTATTTAAGTAGATACCATACGTCTCCGTAAAAATCGTTCTTCATTGAGCCACCCTGCTGAATTGGATCGATAGAGTCCTTTGACTCTATAGGGCTATTCGTCTCTTATTGCTGATAGCCTTAGAAAAAAATGGTGCAGCCGAAAAATGGAGTTATATTAGGTGTTAAAATCATATTTTTGTTGAAATTTTGAGGGTAATTCTTACAAGAAACATACCTGCTAGAAGTATTGAACTATGAGAAAAAAAACACTATTTCTCGGTGTTTAGCTCCTCTTTTAAAGGGTTCATCATGTGCTTGAAAGGGATATGGGTTTCATTAGTAGGAGATGTTAGATAAAAAAAATGCCCCCCAAATGGGAGGCATCGTAATTTTTAGTGACTAAGTTAAGTTCGATTAGAACTTAACAAAGCTTTGTAGTTGGATTTCTGTTATATCAGCTTTATTAGCATTAATACCAGAAAGAGTTGAGTAGCTACTCATGTCCAGAACGATAGGTAGCTTGTTTTCAAGCCCCAAACCGCTGATAGACATCCCCATTTTCATAGAAGAGTTAGATGAAGCTTCTTT
>PBRN01000084.1 GCA_002725955.1 Pseudobdellovibrionaceae bacterium | reverse complement strand
CGGATCGGCCCTCTTACCAAACTAGCTCCATCCATTAATGGCCCTGTCGTTAAGCGGCAATTGAGATTATCCTTAATTAAATATAGAAAGTTGGCCGTGCGCTGATGCCAGTTAGCAGGATCAAACCTAACAGGATTATCCTTGAGATCGCCACCTTCTTTAAGTGCAGCTTCAAACAGGGTCTCGGATTCCACAAAACTAATCCGACTCGATGCAAGCACTGACTTTAGCAATTGCTTTGGTAGTGTCTGATAGTTCTGCAACTTTCGTACTTCTTTTTGAATGCTATAAGCCGACGATAAGAATAAGACCTTGTCACCATGATCATATAAATAAAAGACACCAGGCTTATCCGGTAGGTTCTCTAAGTCCTGTTTAGATATCCCCCAACCCAAACGCACAGAAGATTCATAGTCCCCCTGAAAACGGATGGCTTCTTTGATATTTTTAATTTTCTTATTCTGAAGGCGACCTAAGAGGACTTTAAATAACTCCAGAGTCAAAAAAGCATCAGCTTCAGCCCGATGAAAGTTAGCATCTCCTGGCAAGTTAAAATGCTCACTCAACCCCTTCAGCGACTTGTCAGGAGCCTCTGCCGCAAGCTTTTCTGTCAACAAATGGGTGCACAAATAGTAGTTACTGATCGACTCCCCGACAACTTGCTGAGAAAAATGTCGCAAAAACTTCATATCACCGATGGTATTATGGCTCACTAAAACATCATCACCGATAAATTCATAAAACCCTGACATAACTTGGTCTATTTCGGGAGCATCTTTTACCATTTTATTAGTTATGCCCGTCATACGCCTGACAATAGGAGGAATGGCTACTTTGGGGTTAACCATACTATAAAAAGTGCCTTCTTTTTTGCCGTTAATATAACGAACGGCAAAAATCTCTGTGATTCCATTATGAACAGGGTTGCCACCGGTAGTTTCTATGTCAAAACAGACATAACGACCTGTTTCCAGAGAGGCCTCAAGATGACTGACATCACCTCTCTTGGTGATCACATGGGCCTTTGTCTTCTTCTTCGCCGGCCTATTACCATAACGTCGATGACGCGCCGGTTTTTGCCGATCAGAATAAGGCTTATCTTTTTCTTCCTTAGTATTTCGTGTCATATGACCCTGAGCTTTTACTTATTAGGACCGTCTCCAGCATGAATAGCGCAAAATACTACGCTATCTATAAAGGCAGAAAGCATCATCCAGAAAACAGTGGCATACAAAGCATTATTTTAAGCTTTGGAACCCTGCTAACATGCCCCAATCATCTGCCAAGATAACTCAATCCCATGATAGGGACTCCCGTCACACTTTGAAAGTACTTCTTCGCCAGAAACAAGAATGCTTTCCTTTTTTCATAAACAAAACCATTCCCAAAACTATGAGTCAATCGCATATAACCGCAGATTCAAACATAACAGCTGATCTAGTATTCCCATTGTAACCACAGAGGCTGAAGACTTATAGCTACAGAAGCCACACAAACAAGCAATAACGACACATGGTAAATTGTAAGTATCTGATTTTATATTTTTTTTAATTACAATTCATCAGGAATGCTTAGATGAGCCCTCTAAACAAATCTATTATTTTCAATCATGCCATCTCAAATAACTTTGATCGATTGGTGAGCAACCAGAAAAGTCCAATTGGTCTATAAAAATTGATATCAATCATACTGACTTACCTATCAACAATCAAAATATCTGTATCAGAGGTTCTAATACAACCATTTCCTCTTCCCCCCCAAAGTCGACGTAACCTGCCGCCTGATATTTCGGATAAGGGAATAAACTAACCTATAACCCCCCCGATTATACCATCAGGCCACCATATAGGCACAGAAAATACCATGTTTAAATAACTAAAATCATTGATTTAATCAGAATTATTGTATGTGTCAAGCCACCATACCGATACCTATGATGGGTTTTCAAAAAGGAGATTTTTAATGGTAAAGCTCATCATCGTNAGCTTAGTTTTAACTCTGGGACAAGGGTGCTCAAAGTCAAANTCACAATCAGCAAATNANCTACCTGAAAGTGATTTGATTCAAGGCNAGACGATTCTAGAATATGAAATAAGAGAACTTTGCGAAGGCCCAGTATCAATNGGTGATCGTTCTGAATTAAAGCTAAAAGACATCGCNGGTTGTAAAGTGATTAATGGTGATTTAAACCTCAGTGTTGAAACCAGCTCACAAAACCTATTAGCTCTCAAATACTTGGAAAAGGTCGATGGCAACTTTGCTATCACCGGTATGGATCAACTGGCAAGACTANAAGGCTTAGAAAAACTTACCCACATAAGTGGTAACTTGGGCATCAGTCTAAATCCATTATTGCAAGATCTGGAAGGATTAAANCAATTATCCCATATTGGAGGAGGACTTTTCTTTACCAGTAACTCAGGNCTCACNAATATCGAAGCATTAAACGGTATTACACAATTGGGTGGTGACCTGACCTTAACTGGAAATAATTCNCTTCAATCAATTACNGGNCTGCAGGGNATAACAGNTATCACTGACCTNNGNTTGATCTTGAATCCAGGCCTGCAGCAAGTGGANCTACCTAACTTAACAACCATTAGAGGNTCGGTTGTTCTGGANCAAAACCANGCCTTGGCAGCAGTCACCGTTCCAGCTCTGACCTCTATCGGTANTGATATTAATATCAAACTTCACCCACAGTTAACCAGCCTGAGCAGTTTTAGCAATGTGAACCAATTTAATGGTTCCATTAATNTTGAGGCAAATGCAGCACTTGCAGANACTAGCGGTCTAAACGGTATTCCCNCGATAACANACTTAACTATTAAAGATAATACATTACTAAATGCNATTAGTTTTTCGAACCTAACCCAAATNTCAGGATCTGCTCTGATTAGTAATCATCAAGAGCTAATATCATTGAGNATGCCCAAGCTGACTNGTGTAAATGAAAAGTTAAAGATCCTTGATCATTTTAAACTAGCCCAATTAGACTTNAGTTTACTANNNAGTGTAGGACAAGANTTCGAATTATCNCGTAACAANGGCCTTACAAACCTTTCTGGTNTACCAGCTTTGACCACCACNGGTTCTCTNATCTTAAAGGAAAACTCATTTCTCTCAAGCCTCTTTCCATCNAGNTCATTGCAAACNGTNGAAAAAGATCTCATCATTAANTCAAATTTNGCTCTGACTGGCNTATCTTCACTNAGTAACGTCAGTGGAGTTTTGAATACCCTAGATTTATTTAAAAATGTTGAAATGACCTCAATTGTGGGTCTTGAGAAAATCACAGATGTCACAGACTATCTGTGGGTCTATAAACAAGAAAANCNAACTTCACTTNCTGGCNTATCAGGCCTAACTGATATAACAGGAAGTGTGAATATTAGCTTTAATGGCTTATTAAGCCTTGACGGCATAGAAGAAGTCACCAGTATCGGTGGCAACCTCGATGTTGTCGAGAATCTGCAAATGACACAGGTTNATAGTCTTGCNAAACTTCAAACAGTAACCGGCTATCTTAACTTTACTGAAAATGATGCTTTACTCGAGGTTGACGGCTTAAGCTCGCTGANTTCAGTAGGAGCNTACTTTAAGTTCAATGATAATTCCATCCTNGCAAATATTAACGGNCTAAGTAGCCTNACCANTGTTGGNAGTGACCTTGAAATATTCCAGTGCCAAGCCCTTCCNCAGTGCTTAGTTGATCCNTTAATTAATCAAGTNACCTATCAATCATTTACTTTTGAGGATAACGATGANGATGCTGTNTGTGGGCCCTAAAGTTTANCCACAACAAANCAATAACATCGTAGTTAAGTTCTATATGCAAGGAGCGAAGNAATAGCGGACTACCACGAACACTNCCCCTCCGCCCCTTTATAAAGNAACCANTGAGACGAACACGCGCCCTTGGTTTACTTTAGACGGGAAAACNGGGATCGATAACTGCNCATCCTCAAGACAGCGACCATCCCTCAATGAATAATGATGTTTAAATAACGGAGAAGCAACTACTAATTCACCACTAACATCACCAATAATACCTCGGTAAAGAACTTCAGCTTGGCCAGCGGGATCATAGTTTCCTACAGCGTAAATTTCATCTTTTTTTTCATCAGCGAATATAGCTATCTGTTGCTTACCAACTAATGCACAAACGCCACCACCCTCAATCAAATCGTGTTCATGACAAAGTTCGAGCCACTCCTGCTGCGCCATCACTGCTCTCCATAACTGGGAAAGATGCGGGCCGAATCTGTTGCCTTTCCATTTCAAAGCCAACCGACGGATCCGGTGCATCGCTATTTACAAATCGCCTGAACTGCTTCAATTGCTCTTCATCATTGACAGCAACCTGCCATTCACATTCATAGGTATCAACAATATGAGCCATTTCTTCTTCAAGCTCATGCGCAATATTTAGTTTATCTTCACAGACCACTTGCCTGAGATAGTCGATACCGCCCTCCAAATTTTCCAGCCATACAGACGTCCTCTGTAAACGATCACCAGTTCTGATATAAAACATAAAAAACCGGTCGATGTACTTAATTAGGGTGACTTCATCAAGGTCAGAGGCCAATAAATCTGCATGCCGGGGCCGCATTCCCCCATTACCACAAACGTACAAATTCCAGCCTTTTTCGGTCGCAATGATGCCTGCATCTTTACTTTGGGCTTCAGCACATTCTCTTGTACACCCGGATACAGCGAGCTTGATCTTATGAGGTGCTCGCAAGCCTCGGTATCTCTTTTCAACTTTAATAGCCAGCCCAGTACTATTTTGGACTCCATATCGACACCAAGTGCTGCCCACACAGCTTTTCACTGTGCGCATAGCCTTGCCATAGGCATGCCCACTTTCAAAGCCAGCATCGATCAGTATTCTCCAAATTTCCGGCAACTGATCTACTGTCGCTCCAAAAAGATCTATCCTCTGACCACCAGTTATTTTTGTATATAGNTGATACCTCTTGGCAACTTCACCAATCACNATCAATTTATCTGGNGTAATTTCTCCTCCAGGCACTCTAGGNACAATNGAGTATGTNCCNTTTTTCTGCATATTNGCNAAATAAATATCATTCGTATCCTGAAGATTCCTTCTCTTCCCNCCCAGTATAGGCTTATTCCAACAGGAAGCTAANATCGATGCCACAGTGGNTTTGCATATTTCACACCCNNCNCCCTTACCATGCTNNGNAATCAGANTTTCAAAGGTTTCAATNCGGTTGACCCGNACTAAATGATATAATTCCTGNCTCGACCATTGAAAATGTTCACACAAATCATTATTAACATCGAGACCGAGCTCANCCAACTTATAATTNATAATATCACTTACCAAACTATTNCANCCACCACAGGTGGTTCCCGCTTTNGTGCATGCTTTTATNGCNCTAAGNGTATGAGATCCTTCACTAACAGCNTGACATATNTTTTTNTTAGAAACATCATTGCAGGAACACACCTGNGCTTCTTCTGGAAGNNCTTCNACTCCTATTTTCANTTGNCCNCCATCACNNTGAGGNANAACAATTGATTCTGGATCANTAGGCAAGGGCATTTTNTTAAGAATCATTTGTAAAAGNTGATGATATTCCNGAGCATCACCAATCAACACGGCTCCTAATAAATNNTTTCGGTCTTCAGAAATNACAATTTTNTTATAGATATCTTTNATNCCATCCTGATAANACCAACTGCGGGCACCTGNNGTTGNNCNNTGNGCATCACCAANACTAGCAACTTCAACNCCCATCAACTTGAGTTTGGTNCTCATATCAAAACCAGAAAATGATTCCGANCCTGNGNCTGNCTCATCATCTAGATCAGGTTTAACNCCATCATGAGATATATTNTGATCTAANCGANNCAGNTGGNTCGCTNCAACTCTAGCCATTTTGTANCCAGGAGCCACCAGACCNTANGTTTGACCTTTAAAGACAGCACACTCACCGATTGCAAAAATAGCAGGATCAGAAGTACAGCAAAATTGATCAATAACAATCCCGCCACGCAAACCAATTTCTAATTCTGCAGCTNGNGCTAANTCATCCCTGGGGCGAATACCTGCAGAAAAAACAATAATATCTGTACCCAGCACTTTNCCATCAGCAAAATTCATTCTATGAAAAGTNCCNTCTCCCCTCTCGATCGACTGGGTCTGTGCCGAAGTATGAACTTCAACTCCNAGGTCCTCAATTTTTTTCCTAAGAAGGAGGCCACCTGCTTCATCTANCTGAACAGCCATAAGCCTGGGCGCAAATTCTACAACATGAGTTTTTAACCCTAAATCATGGAGAGCCTTAGCAGCCTCCAACCCTAATAAACCGCCCCCCACCACTGNACCAACCTTTATCGACTCTGTTCTCGCAGCTTTCGCTATATCTTCAAGGTCTTCTATTGTTCTATAAACAAAGCAATGAGGACGATCNTTACCATCAATAGGAGGAACAAAAGGATATGATCCCGAAGCTATCACCAAATAATCGTAATCCTNAACNATACNNGNAGAAGAAACAACAACCTTCTTTTTTCTATCAATGACTTCTATNTTATCTTTCAAATATAAACTGACNNCGTGGTCTCGATACCAATCTCTGGATGACATAGCCAGACTATCAGGNTTCTCAGANTCAAAGTAAGAAGTAAGATGAACNCGGTCATANACAGGACGAGGTTCTTCTCCAAAAACCNNAATTTNCCANGAACTANTATCACTACCTANCATTTGTTCGACGAANTGATGGCCAACCATACCATTACCAATNACAACNATCTTTTTANTTTGCCCCATGTCGATATGTTTCCTTCTCATGGTAAGCGAAGAAGTAAAGCACTGGTCACCAAANTTAAAAAGCAAAACCTATGCCATAACATGGAGTCACTCGAATACCTTGAATTTATAGGTATCAAANCNTTTTCTACATGAATGAATNAAAATTAAATCCTACTAATGAGTAGGCTTGTNTAGAAAAAACCTACTNATTAGTAGGTTAAGAAAAAACATAATCNATAAGCTATGTANAAAATACATTTAGTGGCAACNTCAAGAAAACCTGATGATCATAGGAAANGAATCGAAAAANAANGAATNCCACTCTNNNAACATCATNCTGGCCCACATATTGCAGAATACAAAANGANGGACATATTTGCGCTTGTCAATAATGGAGGATTGNCGTGCAAAGCAGCACTACCGCAAAAAATAAGTCCTTAAATATCGATGAGCACTTAATAAGCCAACTCCTGCAGGAACAGCAAGAGATTACCGCTGTTGAAAAATTTTCTCAGTACCATAGATTTACTCAACGCCCTCTGCAAAAACGTTTTTATGAAGATAAGATACCACTATCAAAACCTAAAATAGGACAACAATTTGCTTTTGAAGTCGATATGGATCGCTGCACTGGGTGCAAGTCATGCGTCGCTGCCTGCCACTCTTTAAATGGACTAGAAGATAGAGAACTCTGGCGCACGGTCGGAGTAAGTAATGGCGGCACTCTAAAAAAACCACGACAGCAGCATATCACTACTTCCTGCCATCATTGTGTAGAGCCGGCATGTCTCCAGGGTTGTCCGACAAAAGCGTATGATAAAGATCCTATCACAGGTATAGTCAAACACTTAGATGATCAGTGCATAGGTTGCCAATACTGCGTATTGAAGTGTCCTTACGAAGTTCCCAAATATAGTCAAAAACTTGGGATCGTTCGCAAATGCGATATGTGTTCCGACCGACTAAAAAATAATGAAGCTCCGGCCTGCGTCCAGTCCTGCCCTACCGAAGCCATAAAAATAAAGATCGTAGACAAAGAGCAAGTGAGAGATAATTGTCGATCCAGTACGCTAGTCCCCGGCGCTCATGAATCCAGCTACACTATGCCCACAACCACTTATAAAACTAAAAAAGTTTTACCTCCCAATATACTACCTGCAAACTTCGATCTGCCAAAACCTCAACCAGCACACTTTCCACTCATTGGAATGCTTATAATGATTCAAATGTCTCTCGGGATATACACAGTTGAATTTTTTCTTCCTATCTCCCAAAGCACATCATGGCATGCAATTATAGGGTTAATATGCTGCTTCCTAGGACTAATGATTAGTATTTTTCATCTCGGAAGACCCTTGTATGCATGGCGTGCTATTCTTGGCGTGACTCATTCATGGATGAGTCGAGAAATTCTGATGTTTGGCATCTTTTCTATAGCTGTCTGCGTTCATACTGTCACTAGCTGGAAGTCATTCATTTTTGATGCTCTAACTCAGCTAAGTTATATCATCCCGGCCCCCTTGACTATAGCCATGAATAACTTGCCAATTTCAATAACAGCTACTGCTGTCATCTTCACTGGAACCTTGGGCAATATCTGCTCGATTATGCTTTACGCAGATTGTGACAAAGAGTTTTGGCGAGCCCCTATCACCGGAATTAAATTTTTTGGTTCCGTTGTCATTTTAGGCCTAAGTACCAGCCTCTTGATCACAACGATTGACATAAAAGATTTGCAAAGCTTAAAAGGCTTCTATCATATGACCGGCAATCACCTTATGATCGCTCTAGGCTTAATTTGTGGCAGTAAAGTTATCTGGGAAGGCTCAATCTTCCGCCTTATCCGCAGCCATAAGAAAAGCTTGCTCCAACAAAGTGCCAGACTCATGTACCGC
This sequence comes from Pseudobdellovibrionaceae bacterium, assembly GCA_002725955.1. Classification (GTDB taxonomy): domain Bacteria; phylum Bdellovibrionota_B; class Oligoflexia; order Oligoflexales; family Oligoflexaceae. The sequence continues at coordinate 9,668 of PBRN01000084.1, read as the reverse complement.
AAGCTTCTGGTGATAACACAGATGCGTTTTTTCTGCTCAATCATTGGAGGGGTCATCCTTCCCTTTATGGTATATCTGCAAACNAGAAATGGGNTATTNCCTTCNCCTCAGATACTAGTTTTCACTGTTTTCATTTCATTCATATTAACAACCATCGGAGAAATTTTAGAGCGCTACTTGTTTTTCACTGCAGTNGTATCTCATAAAATGCCCGGGAGTTTTTAATGGAGNANATNTCAGAAAAGAGGAGAAGATATCTGAGTTTCGCCAAGGTAAAGACGAAAGAACTCAGAGCCAATCAGCTGAGGAGAAAAAATGATAAAAATNCAGTACATTGGNAAAATTTATTTCGACAAAGACAAGGCCANCTGACCAGAGATTTAGTCCAAGAACCTGGTATGTATGGACTGGGAAGATTGCCTCAGCGAACCAAACCAGACGCTACTACAACTATGGTCTGCGGGTATTGCTCAACTGGCTGCGGACTGAATGTACATCTAAAAGATGGCAATGCGATCAATATCACGCCATGCCCCGAATATCCGGTTAACCTGGGTATGGCCTGNCCCAAAGGCTGGAAAGCTCTCGANGTTCTTCAATCNCCCAATCGNTGTCAAACTCCTCTGCTCAGGGANCCTTCAGGNAGATTGCGNTCTATCCCNTGGGCTCAAGCAATGACTATNTTCACCANCANACTTAAAGGCATTCAAAGAAAGTATGGGGATCATTCCGTTGCATTTCTCAGCACCGGTCAAATGGCAACGGAAGAAATGGCATTTCTNGGCTCTCTTACGAAATTTGGAATGAATATACTACACGGTGATGGNAATACCAGACAATGCATGGCAACTGCAGTTGTTGCGTATAAGCAGGCGTTTGGTTTTGATGCACCTCCCTACACNTATAAAGACTTNGAAGAATCAGATGTGATTCTNCTAATCGGATCTAATCTTTGCATTGCTCATCCNATCATGTGGGAAAGAATCCACATGAATCAACATAAAGCNAAAGTNATTGTCATCGATCCAAGAGCGACGGAAACCGCTATGGGGNCNGATCTNCACTANNCTATTCAGCCAAAATCAGATCTAACTTTTTTTTACGGTCTNGCCCATCAACTTATAGAGATGCAAGCTATCGACANAAAATTNATCGACCAATCNACCACAAGCTTCGGTGACTTCTGCATNTTTCTGCAGACATATACTCCCGAAAGGGTAGCTGAAGCCTCAGGCATCANNCCNGCTCAACTAAAAAAACTAGCACAAATCATTGCTGATGGTAAACGAGTCTCTTTCTGGTGGACGATGGGGGTAAATCAAAGCCATGAGGGAGTGCGNGTCGCTCAATCGATCATCAATATTGCATTGATGACTGGCAATATCGGCCGNCCCGGAACAGGAGCTAATTCCATTACAGGACAATGNAATGCCATGGGATCAAGNTTGTTCAGTAATACCACGAATNTNCTNGGGGGTCATGACTTCACCGAACCAGAANATCGTCATAAAGTAGCCGAAATCTTGCAATTACCAGTGGAATCGATCCCAGACAAAAACGGCTGGGCTTACGACCAGATTATTGAAGGNATTTCCAGAGGAGACATTAANGGACTATGGGTGATTGCTACNAACTCGGCACATTCATGGATCAATCAATCNGACTTNCGCAAAATTATCAAAAAGCTNGATTTCCTTGTCGTTCAGGATATGTACCANAATACTGAAACCGCTAACCTTGCGGACCTNATTTTNCCNGCAGCTGGTTGGGGAGAAAAGGAAGGCACCTTCATCAACTCNGAAAGAAGAATCAGNCTAGCGAAAAAAGTAGCTAAAGCTCCAGGTCAGGCCTTAGCCGATTTTCATATTTTTCGACTCATCGCCCATTATTGGGGANTGGCGGATCAATTTGATCAATGGCGCACCCCAGANGATGTATTCCGNCTCCTAAGTAAACTCACCNAGAATCANCCTTGTGATTTTTCCGGNATCACNTCCTGGCAGCAATTNGACATGGGNGGCATACAGTGGCCTTACCGCAGCCNAGAGCGNGATTTTGGGCATGAGAGAAGACTCTTTAGNGATGGCAAATTTTTTCACCTAAATCAAAAAGCAAGATTCCTTTTTGCAGAACCTAATGAGCCCAAAGAAAAGCCTAACCATGAATANCCCTACTGGCTGCTAACAGGACGAGGTACTTCAGCTCAATGGCATACCCAAACCCGCACATCGCAATCACACGTGCTGAGATCGTTATATCCTGAGGAAACCACGATCGAAATCAATCGNACTGATGCCCGAAGACTAAATATTCANAATGGNGATAAAGTCAGAGTCCGNTCNCNACGNGNAANAATCGNNGCAACAGCCAATGTAACATGGTCTATCCANGAAGGTCAGGTTTTCATTGCGATGCATTACGAAGCAACGAATCGCCTTACTTTTCCTTCNTTTGANCCTATGTCAAGGCAACCNTCNTATAAAGCATGCGCTGTCTCCATAGAAAAACCAAGTCACTGGGAACCTGTTTAAAGCCTACCATCATGTAGGCTTTATCTAATCAAATCTACCAAATGGTAGCATNANTATTTTCACAAATAAGGTGAGTNAAANGAAAGANAACNNTCATCATGCATNTATTGACTGAAAATNAATCCTTTGTTCATTTTTTGAATTTATTNTNGATNTAGGAATNCTTCTTGCTTTNTCTANATNGTTGGCAGGAGAAACGACTTGTTAAGCCAAGAATACCTNGACAATAAATTCAACTTCAAGGAGTCTTCAAGTGAACCTAGCCCATGTTTTCCGCAATCATAGAGTTCTCATATATATTGCACTTTCACTATCNTCGATAGCTGCAGGAGCAGATAATGAAACAGCAGCGACTACAGCAAGTGCTGCATCTTTAACAGCGGCTAAGCAAAGNGAATTTATCGCAAATAATATTTGGATGCTCCTTTCAACCTTTCTTGTCTTTATTATGCATCTTGGTTTTGCCAGTTTGGAAGCAGGTCTCACCCAAGCAAAAAATACGGTNAATATTCTATTTAAAAACACTGCCATCATAGCCATCGGCCTCATAACCTACGCTGCNTTTGGTTTTAATCTGATGTATCCAGGCTTTNCCGAGGGNTCAGCAGGAATCTTGGCATTTGCAGGCTTTGGCATNGCCGCACCTGNNGGNGCAGCAGGTCTGATCGATTATGCTGGAGGGGCCTATACCTATCACACGGATTTTATTTTCCAGGCGATGTTTGCCGCCACAGCAGCCACAATCGTTTCTGGCGCTGTGGCTGAGCGTATCAAACTCAACGCNTTCATCATCTTTTCTGCTATCTTCGTCGGCATAGTCTANCCCTTTCTGGGAAGCTGGAAATGGGGCGGCGGCTGGTTAGATGCTAAAGGTTTTTATGACTTTGCAGGTTCAACCTTGGTTCATAGCGTGGGTGGCTGGGGAGCTCTTGCATGCGTTCTTATCCTTGGGCCCCGCGTTGGTAAATATACCAACGGAAAATCTAACGGGATCCCAGGACATTCCATTCCATTAGCTACCATCGGTGTTTTTCTATTGTGGTTAGGCTGGTTCGGTTTTAATGGTGGCTCCGTTTTATCCGCAGACCCACAAAATATTTCCTTCGTGATTGTCACCACTACCTTAGCAGCTGCAGCCGGAATTGTAGGATCAATGATCGCCACATCGACCTTACAAAGTAAACCAGATCTCACCATGGTTTTAAACGGATCATTGGCAGGATTAGTCGGTATCACCGCCGGAGCAGACACGGTAACTATTATGTCATCATTAGTCATTGGGTTTATTGCTGGTATGCTAGTAGTAGCATCAGTTATCTTTATAGATGCTAAGTTAAAGCTTGATGATCCAGTAGGCGCAATCTCGGTTCATTTAGTTTGCGGTATTTGGGGGACATTGGCAGTCGGTATATTCAGCACCAATCCGGAACATCATTTTATGACTCAACTACTAGGGGTCACTGCTTATGGCGCTGTAGCTTTTCCTTCAGCACTTGTTATTTTCTATGCTCTGAAAAAAATTATCGGCGTCAGAGTCAGTGAAAAAGAAGAAAGGGTTGGTCTTGATATTAGTGAGCATAGAATGGAAGCATACTCAGGATTCCAAATTTTCTCTAATCAATAAATTACAACAGCAGGAATTTTATTCATGAAACTACTTACAGCATTCATCCAACCAGAAAAGCTAAATGATGTAAAGCGGGCACTGTTTGCTGCTGAAGTCCGTAAGATGTCGGTAACTAACTGTCTCGGTTGCGGGCAACAGGGTGGCTTTCCTGAGCATTATCGCGGGCAGGAACTAGAAGTAAATCTCATAAAGAAAGTGCGGATAGAAATCGCTCTGAACAATGACTTTGTACAGCCAGCCATTGATGCGATTATCATAGGAGCCAAAACGGGTAATATTGGTGATGGCAAAATTTTGATATCCAATCTCGATGAATGTATTCGCATTCGCACGGAAGAATCCGGAAATGAAGCCATAGGCTAATACTATAGCCCTCCATTGACTTTAACAGGCTTCACCAAATATCTGGTGAAGCCTATTATTAAACCTACATTCTAAACCAAACAATACTGTAAGAAACTAAATAGGACTGCCTTGTTGTATTAATCTGATATACCCTAAAAGACGCAAGTTTTAATCTGGATTTAGCTCAAGTCCAGCTCAGTTCAAACCTTGATTAGATCCAAAAGACTATGTTTACAATTACTTAAGATCAATCTCATAAACAAAAAAAAACGTCTATTCCATCACTATTTGTAGTAAGTTACGATCTTAAAAGACTTTTAGCTGAATTTATCAAGTATTAGGCTGTCGCACCGAAAGTACTTCAGTTATTGGCATGGGTCGCCAAGTGAGTTTGTTGTTTAGTAGTTCTTAAATCACCTAGTTTCGATAGAATGGAGATGAAAAATGATAAAAGCTAAAGTTGGAACCTGTATTTTCGCCTCAGGCTTATTAATCATGAGCAGTTGCGGTTCAAAAGAGGATGAAGCGGCTAGTGAAGTGAGCTTAGCTTCAGCATCAGGGGTCAGCGAATTGAATATATCAAGCGCCCTAAATCTTACTTTACCTACAAGCATGCAGCGTACATCATCAACAAGTTTAGCTCTAACCGCTACGAAAAAATCTTTTGAAGCATGCAAGATAGCTCAAACTATTGATGAGGCCATGAGTTCGCTGAAAAATGTAGCCACTATGTTTTGTCACCTGGAAGTTGAATCTTCATCCATCGAATTTGGCAAAAAATATAATATTTCCATTACTGGCGGGAGCCAATTAGCAGGGGAATCGTTCCAACTCTATGTTGATAATACCAATCAAGCCAGCGGTACTATTAAGGTCACAATGTGCTCAGACAAAACTGTGGAAGAAGAAATCATTATCACCGGCCTTGGCAATGGTAAAGCTAAGGGTTCAGTTGTATTTGCAGGCAGTGATACTGACGGCGGCACAACATGGACTATTAAAGATACGATCAAGTTTGATCTTGGCTATACCACTGCCGGCACTAAGTTTCTATCTACAGCTCAATATGTAACAGACGGCTCCAATAGTACCTTCAAAAGACAGGTGGTACTAAAATTGGTCGAAGGTAGCACCAGCATGGCTAGGATTAGTAATAACGGTACTTTCAGCGGCCAAAGCTTTGGCATGAGTGCAGCCTCTAAAATCAATAGTGAGTATGGACAAACGCTATTTACTGATGGCACCTACACAAAAAGATCATATTTCGATGCTAATGGTAATATCGCCAGCAGCGATGCTACTACAGCTTTTGCCAGCGAAGGTGCTCTCTACGTGAAAAGCTCGGATGTACCTAAAGCAATCAGCGACTCATTTACCGGAGGTTCTTTCTCTGCGGACAAATGGGATTGTGAAGCTGATAATGATCTGACTATCAACATGGCTGGTGACAAAGGAACACAACACAATGCCTGCAACCAAGCGCAGGGTCAGTATGTCGATTGTGCTGAAGGAGCTACGTTTGCAAGCGCTGGTGACAGCACTACAATCGATTCAAGCGAACAAAAAGACTATGATCAGCATGACGACATTGCTGATGATTCACAATAAGTTTTAAACTTAGCAATGCAAATAGAAACGCTGCCTCCTCATTAAGCTAGAGGAGGCTTTCTTATGTCCTCCACCTGCAACACCCTATATACCATAGTATCTCTTGAATTCCCTGGACAGCCCCTTTAGAATGCCGAATTACGCCCTTATGGCGGTAAATCTACGACCCTGAGGTTTATATGCAGCTATTTTTATTAAGAAAATTATTCATCAACTCAACAGCGACCACGCTATTTACCATAAGCACATTGCTATTCACCCTAAGCTACAGCTTCACCGTTCTAGGCAAACCCCGATATATTTACCGGGTTAATGAGCCTTCTATGTATCCAAAAGTTCTCACCCCTTACCTTGGAGTCGGCAGAGGTGAATCAGGAGTAGGGCTGCGCTATAGCGAAAGGCTATCCGACACAGGCCCGATCACAGCTTGGAACAACTCCATTTCCTGGGAGGGCAATGGATTTCATGCCCCTGGGGCTACTGGCTTTAGTTTATTGTCGGTAGGTCTCCGTTGGGACTTTCACTTGGTACCTCAATGGTCATTGTATGTAATGCCGGAAGTTGGGGCGATCACCAATGGAGAAATTTCTTCCGGCATGACTCTTCCATTTCCGCTACCCACATATGGAGCATTTTTTCACTTTGCCCCAGATCAATCATTGCGCATTGAATTCAGCCAATACCAATTGATACAACTGGGCTTAACAATGGCTTTGTAGAACTAAGTTGGATTGACAAATTCAGAAGTGGAAACAAAAAGAAAAATCTACTCCCGGTTCCACTCTCCGGGATAAGTGGGTACATCATACACCTGAGCAGGCTCCATGTGATCTCCGGACAAAACCCACCAAGGCCTGCCACCGACAGTGAAATTCATAGACAATAACAAACTGCGACTACGACCGCCTATTTCATTAGAACGCACACCCCGGACGGCATAATAAGCCCGATCAGCAAGAGGAGAATCTAACTGCCAATATCTTTCTCCATATTCCAGCCCAAAACGNCCTAATCTGACGCCAGTNCCNATGCGATAACCACTCATAGTNAAGCGATAATTTGCCCCTTCATACTTCTTTTTACCATATATCGACTTGCCATAACGCACCCAGAGATAACGTAAAGAGCGGACAGGCCAGCGAAGCTGTGTTTCCAGATCTACGATTTTCCAATGNAGGTTTTTACTGGAAGGCTTCTCCTCCACAAACTCACTAGCCGATACTCCGAAACCAATGGGCCATGGGTTAGGAGNCCACATGAAACCCAATTTACCCCCGGTTAACAGNGGAAAATCTGCTGCTANNCCTTCGGAATCATGTTGGACTTCAACAGATTCCATTCGCTCAATACCCAATTCAAATGCNACTTGAGCTTTGGCTGGAGATNGACTCAATATGAGCAACGAAAGCAAAAGAATANANTTTTTCGCTGTTGTCTTCATCAGAGAGCCTAAATAAAAAAGATTGATACCACATAAATCATAACACTATAAGCATCAAATATCTCTCGATTTGGTTTAGNNCANAAATCGAGATAAATTNGATCCCNACTAAAACTTTTGACTNNTTACNTCCTCAAATTNAAGTCTCAACAACCTGAATCAATATCTATAAATTGAGAACCTAAAGATTTTGNANGAAANCTATTGGTATTCAGAAAAATAAATCTAAAAACCATCGTCATTACAGGANAGATCATTTNCATCACCAAGAGAANACCACAACCTTGTTGTAACTACTTTGCCGTCTCCACTATAATAATNAGNTCGNAACTTAATCCCGATNATTAATAACCAGGAGTAATAATGTCGAAACACTTGAGCATGACATTTATAATCATGGTTATAGCCTCCTTACTGGGCTGCCAGAAAACATACTCTGGAAAAAAGCCTCCTAAGGNAGTTCAAGGTGTCGTTGACCTCCGCAANTGGAATTTTGATAAAGATGGCCCCCTAGATTTGAATGGTGAATGGGAATTTCAATGGGACACATTGATTAACCCCGAAACAANAACACCAAGGCTAAATCAATATATGCATCTCCCCGGTCTATGGGGGAAGCCCGGATATGGTTCCTTCAGNNTAAAATTTAAACTCAATAATAATCANAATTTTGGTATAAAAATTAAAGAACGCCGTGCTTCCTTCGAAATCTTCTTCAATGGTGAGAAAATTACTTCTAACGGCGTAATTGGAGATAACCCTAGAGATAATCAAGGCGGGATTATCTCAGAAATATANAAGGTTAATACAAAAAATNNCGTTAATGAAATAGTCATCTACGCATCCAACTATAATTTTGGCCGAGGNGGAATNAAGGCGGCCCCAAGATTAGGNTTCTTTGAAGATTTAACTCNAGAAAAAGAAGGAAACCTNTTACGNGACTTCTTNGTCATAGGTGGTATTTTCATCATGTGTCTATACCACTTCATTCTNTTTGCCNTGCGNCCNNNNGANAAATCAACCCTATACTGTGCTTTATTCTGCTTTTCCGCAGTAATTGGAGCCTTGGCNGAAGGCGAGTACTACATTNTGAACATATTTCCANACCTTCACTACCAAAACTACTGGAAAATNAGATTGTGNTTCTTATTTCTGACAACNNCTNCANNNNTATTATTCTTTAAATCTATATTTACTAATTATATAANNNCAAAAATANTAAAGTACTGGAATATTTTCAGNATTGCCNCTGTNCTATACGTACTANCATTAGAATTCAAAATATTTCTAAAGCTCTTTTTGATTACTTACCTTCCAGCACTAGCGTTAANTNTTATTTATGCTTTGATACAAATNNTTAGATCAAGGAAGGATTACCNGCAAGAATCCCGCATCATTGNAATAGGANTGGTNATTTGGATTGCNGCAGCNGTCAATGATAACCTAAGTGCNANNTTTGTTATCAANACTCCATTCGTAGCCTCATATGGACTATTTTTGTTTATATTCTCTCTTTCGATACTTTTATCNATTCGATTTTCNAGTGCATTCNAAAANCTAGCAATNGCTCAGATAGAAGTNAANGAATTAAATNCTGGACTGGAAGCNAAAGTTAAAGAAAAAACAGCAGATATCAGATCAATATTGATTCATATAAAACAGGGNATTTTTGCCNTAGCGGGTAAGGGTGANCCTGTNATTCAGGAAGACTATTCNTCACACCTTGAAACTATTCTTGAAACTGAGAAAATAGTCGGTGAAACCATTGAAAAACTATTACTTGAACAAAGTGATTTGAACCCNGANGAAAGAAACATAATCGAAGAAACTATTAAATTNAGNATGATAGGTGATAGTTTGACCTATGATCTCAATGAGCATAATCTACCGAATGAACTAGGTTTTCATCATCGCANGAANAAAGCTAAAATACTCGAACTTGACTGGGGNCCGATTGCGAATCCTGAAGATGAAATAGAAAAAGTGTTAGTTTGTATTCGCGATGTTTCACTGCAGCGAAAACTACTTAGTGAATCAGAGGCTCAAAGACAAGAACTTAATATCATCGATGAAATACTGAAAATCAAAGCTACCAAATTCAATGATTTTATAGACA
>PBRN01000083.1 GCA_002725955.1 Pseudobdellovibrionaceae bacterium | reverse complement strand
ATTCATATAACCAATCCCAACAGAAGTAGGATCATCCCAATAGCGAGAGATAAATGCTAGAGAGGGCGACTGAATACCTTCCGTTGACAGCAAACGCTGAGCCTCTACGACTTGACTTTCAAACCTCTCGCGAGAAGCAGGTAGATCTTTGACTGAGTTGTTATAAGTACATTCTACAATCGAATCATCTATCCCTCTCTTCATATATATTTCAAGCGCTTTACGAAGGATAGTCTTCTGTTCCTGGGTAAAGCTTTGATCTAGGGCTACCGACAAACGGAGTGGAATCACTCCTTTATAGGCTCCCTGCAGATGAACTTCAAAGACTGAAGTATAGCGCAAGGAATCATCTGGATATCTGGTCAAGTCCTGAGCGAAAGCAGGAAAACTTCCCGCTATAAAAGCTAATATTAATAGCGACTTTAATTTCAACTGAATCATGTTTATACCTCTCCACCGGCACGGACCCTTGAGTCCTGCCTGGCTAAAAATTAATCTACTTGCTATCCACAGGAGTACGATCCATTTTCACAATCTCCTGGGTACGTAGGTCTACTCCACCTTTAACGGTGTCAGAGGTTATCTGCAACAACCAGTCACCTGAAAGGATACCGTTAGTGCTAATGACATGATCCTCAGCTTTCATAGATGAAGAAGCAGTGATCACATTAGCCAGAGATCCTGTATATGCATAAGCTTTATCAATTGAGATCACTCTCACATCTCCAAGATCGTCATCTAGTACCGTTGCACCCAAAACTAACTCTTCAGCCATAATCGTGACTTTTTCTGGAGTCACAAAAGTATGATTTTCGCTAACCACCAACTCTGATCCATTGGAAAATTTGACTTTAACCACTGAGACTTTATCGACTTTGCTACCCAGAGCCTTGTCGAGCGAAACTGATTTAGCTGTTAATGGATTCAATAGAAACTCCGAACCATTAGCAGTCAATTCGGGCAATGTCGACCACACACCACTCCCCAAAGTTAATTCCGTATCCAGTGAAAAACATGAGCAATTGCATTCACAGTTAGAATTGCCATCAGGCGCAATTACCGGAAACTTAACATTGCTACCAAGTCCATTGTCAGTACAAAACTTATAGAAGATAGCACTAACCTTCGAACAGTGAGATCCAGGACAAGCAGGCACTGCCTGGACGGGTTGCGTCAAAAAAGTGAAAAAAAGAAAAATCTTTACTAAAATAAAATATTGCATATGAACTCCTATTAATCCGCCTCTAAAAAAGCATTATAAATTACTGAACATCCCTCCTTCAGCAAAGACCGTACCAAAAATGATTGAGAAGCATTTATAGAAGCCACTCGGTTAGAATAGGCATAAATTTTCAGGACCTTAGCAATCTAAGGTTTTTTTGGTGCGCCATAAAAACATATATGGGTGGTCGAAAATTAGGACTGCTGCAGAAATCGAAACATGGCTATGCAAAATGATTCACTGAATACGAGGAATGATTCACTGTTTTAAAGAACGAATTAAGGGTGTCACTTGCACTATCGAGAGGGTGTTATAGAGATCCAAGAGAAACCCAGTATAAATTTTCAAAAACAAAGGTAAAAAGAACCGAATACCTCTAAAACGAATTAATTATACATTAGTCAAACTAATATAACTCACTTAATCCTATTACTATAATGTCCTGAATTCATGGAAATAAACTGCTCTCGGCCATTTGCTTAAACCATAGTCATTTGCTATAAGCAGCTCTGAAAATAGAGAGATATAAAGACGAGGAGGGCTTCGATGTTAAGAAAGCTGCACATATTTGTGTACACACTATTGCTAAGTTCAAGTCAATTATTTGCCAACACTACGGTTAGTCGTAAAGATAAAGAAGAGCTTTCAAAAGCTGTTGCGGAAAACCGCAAGGCTGAAGGCGAGCTATCAAAAGCCGTAGCTGAAAACCGAGCGCAAAAATTAAGTGATGTTGCTTATGATATGTTTTTCGATTTAAGTGATCCCCAAAGTAGTTCTTTTAAGGGTCAAGTCGCCATTAGCTTTCAATTAAGTAATAATAACGAACCTCTTACCATCGACTTTTATCAGGGTGAGATAGAACAAGTTCAATTAAATCAAAAAACTATTGATACCGAATACAATGGTTTCTTTATAAGCCTGCCAGCATCGCAATTGAATAAAGGAACCAATGTTGTCACTATTAACTTTACACATGAATACAGTAAAAATGGTGACGGGCTCTATAAATTCTTGGATCCCATAGATAATAAAGTCTATATGTATACTGACTTTGAGCCCTACGACGCCAATAAAATGTTTCCTAGTTTTGACCAACCCGATGTGAAGGCAACATATAAGTTAAGAGTAAAAGCACCCAAAAGCTTTCAAGTCATTGCTAACGCAATAGAAACAAAAGTCGATAAAAGTAAAAATTATTCTTTATGGCATTTTCCAAAAACAAAACCTTTTTCAACATATATCTTCGCACTCCATGCCGGACCATATAAAAAATGGGAAGAAAACTTTCGGGTTCCCCTAAGGTTATTTGCCCGCCAAAGTTTGGCTAAATTTGTTAATCCAGATCATTGGTTTCCCATCACCAAATCTGGCTTCGATTACTTTGATAAATATTTTGCCATCGATTACCCTTACGGTAAATACGATCAAATTATTGTCCCAGATTTTAATGCCGGCGCTATGGAAAATGTCGGTGCTGTTACATTCTCAGAGCGTTATCTCAAAAGAGGTAAAATGGAAAGAGCTCATACGAGAAGGCTAGCTAACACTATTTTGCATGAATTAGCCCACATGTGGTTTGGGAATCTTGTTACTATGAAATGGTGGGATGATCTATGGCTTAACGAATCCTTCGCTACATTTATGGCAGCGAAAGCCATGACTGACGCAACTGAATATAAAGAGAGCTGGGAATTATTCAACAAACGCAGTAAAGTTTGGTCTTATCGTACCGACGAATTACGAACCACGCATCCAATGTCGGCCATCGTCCCTGACACCAGCCAGGCGACAGCCAATTTCGATGCCATTACCTATGGCAAAGGCGCTTCTGTTTTAAGACAACTGGAATTCTTACTAGGAGAAGAACAGTTTCGTGAAGGACTAAGAATCTATTTTAAGAAACATCAAAATAGTAATACAACTCTTAGCGACTTCATGAACAGCCTCAGTGCTGCCAGCAAGCGTGATCTTAAACAATTCCGCACAGATTACATCGAGCTGGCAGGTGTTAATACCGTACAAGCTGAATTTAGTTGTAAGGATAACAAAATAAAATACTTTAACCTCAAGCAAGGTTATGCCGGTAATAAGCAACCACTCCGCGAGCATCGCACACAAATCGCATTACTCGGCCATTCCCAGCAAGATCTATCCGTTAACCACAGCATAGCCGTGACGTATAAAGGTGATAGCACCTCAGTTCCAGAGTTAATCGGACTAAACTGCCCTAAACTAGTATATCCAAACCATGATAGTTTCGACTATGTAAAAGTCATTCTAGATCCTCGCTCCCAAAGCGTTGCACTGCAAAATCTAGATAGTATTAAAGATAGCTTTATCAGGGGACAAGTTCTTGCATCACTTGAGGACTCTGTGCGTAATGCTTCCCTATCAGTATATAAATTGAGTTCTGCAGTACGACAACAACTCAGAGTAGAGCAGGACATCCAAATTGTCAGACAGCTTATCAGTATCTTGAATAACATCAAGTACTACGAGTTAAAGGCAGCCGAAAACTGGCAAGATGAACTAATGCGGTTATCAAAAATCGAAGCTGATCTATTTCAGTACCGTTTGAGCAAGGCTAAACCTGGTGAAGATTTACAAATGATTTGGTTTGATAATTGGCTGCAGGTCGCCAACCTACCATCAGATATCCTAGTCATGAAAAACTTATTTCTAGGTGACAGCAAGATCAAGGGTTTAAAAATTGATAGTGATCGCAAATGGCAGATTGTCCATCGTTTATCAGTCCTTGGCGATAAAGAAACCACCCTTTATCAGCTAAAGATGAAAACTGCAGACCAATCTCATCGGGGAAAACTATCATTTATTAAGGCCGAGCTTCACGAACCCTATATGCAGAAGAAATTGGATTATACCCGACAAGCTATTGACCCCAAGAGCAGTCTAACTGCGGCGGAGCGCAAAACTATTACTCGTAGCATATACTCATACGAATTTCCTCAGTTCAAAAATGAATTCTCTAGTGAGTTAGTTGGTAAATTGCCAGTAATGATCAAAGGCTTTTCTTCTGGATTAACAGCACGAATGTTGAGATCCCTGCTCCCCAAAGAATGTACAAATCAAAGTGTCGTTAGAATTAGCCAATTGCTAAAGTCAAATACCTATGCACCATCTATCAAGAAAGTATTAATCAATGCTGAGGAACAAGATGAGCGTTGCGTCCGTATTGTAAAACTAGCAAAGTCTTCCAAGAAATTGGGACACTAGACTGTTTTATATTTGATAAAGTAAAAAACAATTTCGACCGGGTTGTCCCGGTCGATTGAAACCTCTGCCTACAGCTAACTTGATCAAACCTCAGAAATTCGTGAGAAAAAAAACATATAAAAATTCAAAAGTTAAGCATAGAAACTTAAGCTAAAACATCTTCATCAGAAAAAATAACNTACTAAGATTNTTTGTCANCTTCTTATACGATGTCGATTATATGTACGACACTAACAATGGTAAATAGACAAGATCAGCGNTTCCTTCATTGGTATTTTTCTTGCAGCCATAAATATACGGGGTNGATGTAAATCACATAAAAACATCAGAATGAATATTTTACTTTGTAGGAGTGAATAATGAGACAGATACTATTATCTAACATAAAAAAAATACCNTCGGCAATTATANGCCTTAGCTCTATTTTAATCTTCAATGGATGTGGTGACGGTCGCTATATTGATATNCAAAANACAGAAAANATTGANGNNAGCANNTCTCAAACGGTCNCTGATANTCCGATNAAAGCTGAAGCTTCTACCCTAAATGAAGANCCTNAAAAANTTAGTCCGATTGAATTCACTGGCATTTGGGCTGATGCTCTAGTCGCAGCAGAAACNGGTCCTGAAATCAAAACTATCGCTCTCATGGGTCATGAATGGAATGTAAAACCNGCTCAAGTTTCCAGGGAATTTGTAGATGGTGTNGAAACGATTAAAATAGCCGGAAGACTATCACATCATATTCCCCTCACTATTGATGATCAGGTCGATTATCGTTTTGAATTTCAAAATGGAGAAATGATAGTAAANGAAATCAACATTCAAGAAGGGGGTTGGNCAACTATTATNAATGGCATTCTCAAANTTGTGCATGAANTCGCCCCCNTTGANATNCCACTAGGCTTGGTTGAAGTTATCATCAATAAAGTCGAAACCGANCTCAAGGGAGACTGGCAGGATGCGGGAAACCGCATAACAGTNAAGCTNGCGNTAGCAATCTATCAACGGGTATCTCTAANNCCAAGTATGTTNAATGAAACATCTGCNNCTGANCCANTCGAATAAAATATAGCNGTGCTAGTAAAAAGCNCAAAATACTTTCANGTNGCTAGNAGNAATATTTGCCTAGATGGCAACTTCTGCCATCTAACCTGATCTATTTTANACNCTGANCTAACTATACCTATTTCTAAGATCAATCATCTGATGCGAATAACGCNNTAGCAAACATCNGTTAATAGGTAGACNCTCTGATGCTCGGNATTAATCATTACGCACCTTCGTTCAATACACCACCCTAAATTGATTGATATTTTNGAAAAAAATTATTCTTATTAANAATTTCGGTTAGCTTAGATAAATAAAAAAATTCGATAGCATGCATGGCAGCTCGATACATTATGTATTAGAATAATAATATGGAGACTGAAAAACCAAAGGGGTAATCCATGTCAATAAAGGTCATGATCGTCGATGACTCTAGAACTATCAGACAACAAGCAGGCTTCACCCTAGAAAAGGGCGGGTTTACTGTAGAGCTCGCATGCGATGGCAAAGAAGGTCTAGATAAACTGGCCGCAAATCCTGATATCAAATTTGTTATTTGNGATATAAATATGCCCAATTTGACTGGNATTGAGTTTTTGGAAGAGCTTAATAANCAAGGTAACCAAGTACCTGTTGTNATGCTCACAACGGAAAGTACCAAAGAGATGATAAATTTGGCCCAGGAACTAGGTGCCAAAGGTTTCATGGTTAAACCTTTTAATCCTAAAGACNTAATTATAGCNGCAGAAAAGTTTGCGAAGTAATCTAAGGNNNAGATTCTGCTATCTATTTTATCCACATCTGTTTTTGTACCNAANAATATTTACTTACATCGGNAACTCTTTCAAANNCCTCTCTCAAATTAGAATATTTAACTGCAGTATTATATTGAGTTAGGCATCTTTNTAATNAGCTTTTAAATTGTCAAACCCGTCCACAAGTANCCAATNCGACAAAACTATCATCCTGCGAAATCTTTAGGATGCTAGACTATCAGAATCTTNAGACAAGTGCCCCCAANCCNACATTCTGAACAGCTAAACAATTGGTAAAATAGAACCGAAAACGATTCCATGAATATACACCTAACGATACGATTATTGTTCTTACCCATTTTCTTGGCCTTCTTCACAGATGAGACAAGAGCAGCTCAAGGTAATCAAAGAAATATACTCCCAGGAGGTCGGGCTGCAGCAATGGGNGGGGCNTACACAGCTNTGGCTGATGACGCCTCTGGGCTCTACTACAATCCTGCAGGACTTCACTGGGCTAACAATCGAGGTTTTTCTCTGACTGGTAATGCCTTCGGCACAACTCAAACAACTTATCTNAAGACANTCGCAGATAAATCTTTTGTTGAATCTTCCAGTTCGACNTTCCCTAACCTTATAGGNTCTACTTATACTTTAGGGCCTATTAAATATGGTTATGCATACATTACGAAGAACAGTCGTGGNGTGAATCAGAATGATTCTTTTTCTAATATCAGCTCGGATGCTGATGGNTTAAACTACTTCACTAGGCAATACCTGGAACTTGATTCTAACATTTGGGTGGGGGGNGGTGCCGCTTTGGGNTTAGGCCAAGTNTTTTCGGTTGGTNTCAGTTCNTTCTACTATCACCATAGTAAGGAATCTCTCGATCATCAATATGTTAAGTATAATAATGGCAATTTTAAAATGCTTGGGCTGNATTATAACCGTACCAACCTTGGNCTAGTGAATATTGCTGGTTTATTANTNAAGCTAGGCCCTTTACGNTTAGGGGCATCGGCATGGAATACAACTCCTTTAAAAAACTCAACCGAGTATAAATTGACNAAAGTAGAATATGTGTCTGGGCAAGAACCNACTAATACAGCCCAAGGCAGCAATAATGATTGGGATATCGATGAAATGATACCAATCACAAGCCGCATCGGCTTGGCCATAGAATTTGGAAAAAACTTTCTAATAACTTCAGATGCTATTATACATCAGGGTCGTATTGATCAAACTAGCGTAGGTGAAGTAACCCTTTTAGACACAACAAATACCAGTCTAGGTTTAGAAATAAGCATGGGAAATCTAGTACTGCGCTCCGGGGTTTATACTAACTTATCTATGTATCCTGACATAGATCAGACCAAGACAGGTCAACCTACGAAAATTGATTTTCATGGTATAGCCTTTTCT
>PBRN01000016.1 GCA_002725955.1 Pseudobdellovibrionaceae bacterium | reverse complement strand
CTCTCACTGCTCAAGAACCAGAACACGATACTGAACCGTTATCGGAAATAGATGAGTCGTCAAAAAAGATTGTACCAGATATACCTTCAGATAATGAAGAAGTAACGCTAATGACACCAGTTGAGGATGAATCGAAGAACTTCTCTCGCCTTCTTATCGTCACTGGATTGATTGTTGCAATTGGTTTAGCCGCCGCTGCATTCTTACTGTGAAATTAAGCGAATTCAGCGCTTAATCTTCATTCATTTGGGTGAAGAAAGTGGCACCCCTGCTATTCTCCTACAACAAGAATTATTCAATGAAGGCATCTCGTAGTTTTCATGGATTTGTCAACCGCCTCGCAATGGGCCGAAGTCATTGGACTCATCACTATCCTTGGTGCTGCTATTTACAGTTGGATTCAAATCAATGAACTAAAGAAAAGTCGTGAAGGCGCTGCATCACTCTCTCTGGGCGCACTGTGGCAAGACACCGAATTTTCACACGGTTGTATTCTGATATTCCGGCAGCCCGACAACCTCCTGTCCATTGAGGAAATGGAGGAATTTCATGGTCCTGACTGGCCAAAGGTGTTCACGGTTTTGACCACATGGGAGAGCATCGGCGTATTGATGCACGAAGGACATCTAGAATGGCACATCGTCCACAAGTTGTATTCCGGTTCCATTATCAGGTCATGGGAAAAAACAGAGAAAATAATCTATACCATTAGAGAAGCCACGGGCATTGAGAGTGCTTTTGAATGGGTGCAATGGATCGCTGAACGCATGATAGAATTCAATGAAGAAATACCTAATGAACCTGCTCAATTGGCTTACAAAGATTGGAGGCCCCCTGCACGTAGGATTCCCTGAAATCGAAATTTCTGAATTTGCTTCAACAAACTCGACGCATAGACAAAATACATCGGATCTAATTAACTGAAAATACGGAATAGTGCCTCTTCGATATTCTCTCCATCTCCGCCGTTAGATGAACGATGTTGGTATTGATTCCATACGAATTGACCATCTGGACTCAATATGAAATAAGCAGGAGTTCCAGTAACGCCCCATGAATACATTACACTTTGATTTCTATCGTCAAAATACGGGAAGGTATGGACTTCACCTGGTCGTTCAGAACAATCAGAACTGCCGCCTTTACAGCCGATGTAAGTGGTTTTTTCCTGGAATGCTACAACTTCTTCTGGTTGTGCCTTGAAGTTACTACTACTGGAGAAGTTAACAGCCATTGCTAAGAAAACCGCTTTCTCTCCATATGTATCGTGCCATTGTGATAACTCATCACCGGCATTCCAGCAATGGCCGCAATCGGTAGAAAGGAAGAACACAACTACCCATTTTGAAGTGTCATTATCTTGCTGCGTCCAAGAGATATTGAACAAGGAATCAAAGCTGAAATCATCCCATTGAGTGGCATTTTGTTGATGTATCAATCCTTCAAAATTTGCTGCATACATTCCTTCCGAAGAACCGTATACGACTTCTGTGATAGTGCCAATAACAACATACTCATCTGTAACATTATAGCGCCAAATAGCTTGTTGCGAGTTTTGATCTACCAAAAATACGTACTCAGGGCCCACATCAAAAGTAGGCATCTCAACTATCGATGAACAACTCGAGTCAGTCTCATTGAAAGAACCTGCACAAGTCTCATTGGTTAGGCCATAATAGTTGATAGTAAGATTTCGATCTAAATCATAAGACATCGATGCGTATTCATCAGAATATGGAGAGTAAACCGTTTCTCCATTAGTCAAGTCATTACCACTAAGGTTAGTGATTATTGTATCAGGGTCTACTAGGGTGTCGCACCAGTCAGGAACTATCACTGAGTTGATTTTCGAATGAACATTTTCAGCACTGATATTATTGTTTAAAGCAGATTCTTGGACATGAGTTGTACAGCGCCAGAATACAGGGTTTTCAGTTTGAATCCCTTGCCAAGTAGCGTTGGAATTATCAGTAGAGTTTTGTGAAGCATTGCCGTCATTACCAGTGTTATTGCTATTGCCAATACCGGGCAAAATTGTTGTTGGTTCGGTTTCGTTATTCCCGGTATCAACAACTTCATCCAATATTTCACAGGAATTTTCACCATCACTATTCTCGTCACCAGCGATACACATCCCCGTGGTATCTTCCTCTTCGCTCCACGGCATAGTACAGCCAGAACAGAGCAACATACTGCAAATCAGAGTGACCAAAATTGGCTTCTGCATACTCTCCCCAGCCAAAGGTGTGGCCCAGTATATTTCAAGGCTCCATTTCCATCAGTCATTATCCGCTTCTCGTGCGGCTTCGATTTCTTCCTTGTTTTTCCTGAACCAGATAAATGACTGTACGCAAATGTAAGTATAAGCAGATCCAGTAAGAAGTAGCATTAGCATTGAACTCGAAGCATAATTCAGACCATCACCGATTACCATGAAAAAACGAGTTCCACCAATGATACATAGTAATCCGAATGTTGCAGCAATATGCATCCACAATTTTCTTTTTTCTGGCATTGCATTTGCTAATATCCCTGTAAGTAATAGTGGAATTCCCAAAAGAGATGGGAAATAAGAGGTTATAGAATTCGAGTCAGAGATTTGGGAAACCGCTATTCCCCAAATTATTAGGAACCCGCCATATGATATTGTAATCGTCGGAATCGATTGTCCTGCCACGGTATATTGTGTCTTCATGACTATCTTAGAAATCACTAGGTAAATCAATATTTTCAATCAACTATGGCTGATTCTTCTATGGAATAATTCTCTACGAGGAATACATAAATCATTATCCATTCATTACGGGTGAGGGTGTAAGCATATTGCATTAAAATAATCTATCGGGCGAAAAAGGCATCACTGAGCCATATTATCGCACCGGGGTGGCGATGGAAAATGATTTATTCCTCGTCACTCTTCTTCCTGAGTTAAATCGACGAAAGGAATATCTTCCTCTTCATGGACGTGTTCAACCACAACTTCTGCGATATCACCGATTTCTATTACGTGCTCAAATAGAATATCATCGACTTCGTCAAGGGCATCGGTTTCTGTGTCGACACGCGGGTCCACTTTGATAATCGAGGATTCGATTCTAGCGATTGCTCGCATAACTGCTGGCGCATTATCTTCAGAGAGAGCCATCCTCGCTGCATCAATGTCATTTTCTGCGGCGAGAACATCTGATTGTGACTCTTCGCTATCAGCCAATCCTTTGACTATGGCCAATGCATCAGAGACCACGTCAATTTTTTGCGTTAGGTCTTCCTTTGCCCGTTCGATAAGAACCTTCCAACGCTTCTCATTTTCTTCTACCTCACAAACTCTACGAGAAAACATCCAGCGTTGTGAAACTTCCCATGGATTATGCGCAATACTTGCCGCCAAATCTAGAATTATCGCAGCTCTTGTTTCAAGTGGTCCTTTGAGATAGATGGTATTTNCATAACATCTTGTCATCAAACCAAAACCCCAGTATGGTTTACTTTCAACGACAACCGATAGGTCGCCAGCAGAAAAGGAGATCTTCCATTTCTGTTCATCAAANGTNGGCACTTCTTCAACCAANGGNGTACTNTTTCCTGCAACAACTCTAATCAACGTTTTACAAACATCACCGAGCCAAATCTTCTTGATAACAGCAGGGTGACTCGCACTGCGTAAATTCATTTCAGAGTCATAACCATCCTCTGCAGATGCCTTTCTNACCTGGGCATGNAGGACCGANGATTCACNATCTAGGTAGTCCTCCATAGACCAAGGGAGAAGTGGCTGTCACAATAATTATTTGCAAGCAAGATTCAGCAGATTGATATCTTCAGACACGATGCNTCATTCATGTCAGCCAAGAAATCTAATGACAAATCNNCTTTTGATACNCTCACNTCGNTACCNGGTGTTGGAAAAGCTACTGCAGAGAAATTGATTGCAGCAGGATATACTACTATTGCTAAAGTTGCTAGTGCAAGCATGAANGGACTTCANGGTGCAGGTCTAAGCCAAGCACTGGCAAAGAAAGCNACCGCAGCNGCAGGAAGNANNGTCAAAAAAGCCCCTGCTAAGGCTAAGGCNGCTGGNAAGAAAGCAGCATCNAAAGCATCNACTAANGCNAAGAANGCAGCAAGCACCGCTAAGAAAGCCGTTGCAGAAAAGTCAGTAGCAACCAGAAAACGTAATGTTGCTGCAACCAAAAAAGCCAAACAGATTGCAACTGTAACTAAAGCCTCTTCGAAAAAAGCCGCATCAAAGGCTAANGAATCAGTAACCAAATCAGCAACTAAAGCNAAGACTACCTCTAAGAAAGTAGCAGAGAAAGCNTCNTCTACTGCCAAGAAAGTAGCAAGTGGTGGCAAGAAGAAACTCAAATCACCTAGTCTTGCTGACATAATCAAGCGNGCTAAGAATANGTGAANACNAATATCCTTAGGCTTGGTTCATCTATTACCAACTGTGCCAAGAAGAAAGTACGGTCGGTTNCGCAAACCGGTNGAGCGACCTTCACGTGATAATTGCTCACGNTGCCGTTCCGGTAAATATTGTCCTGTAGAGGGCCANAACGGAAATGCAATNCTNCCTGAAAGNGAATGGAAAGGACCACCATCGATACCTAAGCGCGGTAAAAAAATCAAGAATTAATCATCACTACTGCTAGATTGNGCTCTGCGATAGACTTCTCGTAATGTCTGATCGCTTATTTCGAGATAAACCCTAGTTGTGGCAATNGAAGCATGACCTAGCAATCTCTGGATGCTGACTAAATCAGCNCCCCTCTCAAGTAAACCAGTTGCAAAATTATGCCTGAGTACGTGAGGGCTCAATCGCCCGCGTGGAATTTCNGCACTATCTGCTAATTTATCCATCAAACGNTGTATGCCNCGAGATTGCAGATTATCTCCATTTTGNGAGGTTAACAACCTATCACTTTCTGCACCTCTNCTNTCTCTAATCGGAAGCCAAGCCAATATTTTTTCAACNGTTCTTTCTGTGAATAAAACCATCCGNTCTTTATCNCCCTTNCCACCGTAAACCATTGCACTNCGGTCTTCAAGGTCTATATCNCCCAGNGATAATTCACATAATTCACTAACTCGTAAACCNGTTTCAAGAAGTATTGTNACCACNAATGANGCCAGTGGATCTTCGCTACANGATGCAGCATNGATTACCGANGNNAATTCTCTTTTNGTNAGNGTTCTTGGAAGACGCTTGCTATTTCTTGGTCTGNNCANATGCTCNGGCCAACGNTGACCTAACCAATTGACNATATGTGCTGCAGAAGCNAAGCGNGCGTTNATNGTNGAAGGAGCGAGGTCAACCATAGATAGCATCCAATTATCNATTCTNCCATTNTGNGGGTCNAGCCGTTCAAGTAATTGTGAGATGATCATTCCTTCTCTTTGCGCCTCACTGAGGATATTTTCACCAGGNAGGGGGGTCTCGATGAATTTACGAATACCNGAAAGATACGACTTCAGCGTATTCGGTGATTTGCCTTCACTTTTCAGTTGCATACGATAGGCGTTAAGCCATGGCTGTTCAGCGAGATGAGCAAGTCTAGGAGGCAATTCTGGGCCATCACCGTAAAGGCGAGCCTGCTGCCTCATACGTTGTCTAGACCTTTGTCCCATCTCCATTGGCGTCACCGCCTCCGCCGTAGCGGATGTGCATCCCTTGCCCCTGAGGGCAGTTACCAGATTGCCTTATGCGATATGAACATGACGTGAGATTACCCTTCAGGCATCCACTTCATCGCGGCTTGATTCATAATTCGTCGTTCTTGGACCGAGTTTCTGACGTAGATTCAATTTGAGGTCTTGCAATTTACCATAGCAAATAATGACGTCACTGAATCTTAACTGACTATCAACTTCAGGGTTCCAAATCAGTTCACCATCTCTTGATAATGCCATAACTGTAGGTTTTCGACTACCGTATAGTTCCGAAATAGTACAACCTACAAGATAAGGGTGGTTTTTCATGTGTATCGAAAGAGCTCCCATTCCCGGAACGGTATTCAGCATCAAATCCATATTCACATCTGAGAAATTATGGTCATTTGAGACGAAGTCTATGATTGCACCTGCTACGTTTTGACCACTTGCTTTCTCGATTCCTTCCAAACCAGGCGATGAGTTAACCTCGAGAACCAGCGGTCCATTAACTCCCTCAAGCAGATCTACGCCTGCTACATTTAATCCCAAAACCCTAGCAGCCCTACAAGCAACTTCGCGGTATTCGTCACTTATCTCAACACTTTCTACGGTTCCGTTTAGGTGGAAGTTCGATCTAAATTCACGCCCCCGTGCTCTACGACGCATACAGGCAACGACCTTGTCACCGATTACGAAAGCCCTGATATCTTTACCATGGCTTTCAGAAATATATTGTTGTACTAAAATCGCTTTTCCAGTCATCAGTAAACCCTGAACTAAATTTCGGGCTTCATGTAATGTGTGGCGTAAGAATACACCATTTCCCTGAGTACCTTGAGTGACTTTGATCACCACTGGCAATCCACCGACAGAATCGATAGCACGCTCAACGTCCTTCATATCTCTGACATATGCAGTAGCAGGTGTTGGAATTTTATTTCTGGCTAATATCTGCCCCGAATGGAGTTTGTCACGACTTTGGATAATTCCGCTACTGGAATTAGCGGACCAAATTCCCAATTGTTCTAAGTGACGAAGAACCGCGACCCCATGGCTGGTAATCGAATGCCCTATTCTTGGGATAACTGCATCGTAGTTGAACGGTTTCCCTTGATGTAAAATGTCGATATTATCTTCACTTACGAAGAGGGAAAATTGCATAGGATCGATGACAGATACATCAACGCCTCTCGCTCTTGCTTCTTCGACTAAACGTCTCGTACTGTAGAGGCGTGGGCCTCGTGAAAGCACAGCAAGACGTAAGTCCATAATTCCGGCCGCGACCACATGCTTATTGAGTCCTTTGGCAAAAAACGCCATCGTTCACTTCAAGAAGCGTAAACAGATGCATCAGATATGTCCGAGCATGATGAAGTGGAAAACCATTCTTTAGATATCTTGGAAACAGAGGCAAATGATTTCTCATCTGTAGGCCATATAGTGGATGAAATACCAGCTAAAACTTCCTTAGAAGAACGCCAAGAAAAAATGAAGAGATCGCGCTGGAATGTTCTAATGTATCTCGGTCTTGCAACTATATTATTCTCTTTTTCACTTTTTCCAATGACTACCGAAATGGAAGTGGGATACGCTAAGGATTACGAAACTGGTTATATTTTCGGTATACCTGTTGCTGGTGCAGATTATACCGATGTACCTGTAGAGATAATTATTGAAGTAGAATCTGTTCCAATCGATGCTTCTAAAATTGAAGTATTCATAATTCAGGCTGATTATTGTACAAAAACAATCAATGGTGCAATTACCGATTATCAAGACGAGGATGGCAATTCACTAGCCCAATTACAAATAGCAACGCGCAACGAACAAACACATCAGCGTCAATTACAAACCATTGAAGATATTTCACCAGGAGAGACTTATACTCTAAACTTCGACATCGATAGCGGAAATTATTGTGTTCAGATTATAACTGAAACAAACAATGGTCTAGATGTTAAACTAAACGTGACTTACAAAATGTATCCTTTCCAAATAGTAGGGGGGGCTTCAGCTTTAATCTGCCTCTTACTATCGATTTTCGCTTTTATCGGGGCTCAGAAACATGGTAGGGAAGTCCGTGAAGCGATGAATCCGAATAAGAGAGAATCAATCGAGAATCAGGTTCTCTCACAAACGTCAGGTGATAGAATTTCAGCAGGGCCACGCGGTGGGCCGACAAGTGGACCGAATGCCCCACCATCGGGACCGAGTGCACCGCCATCTGGGCCGAGTGCACCACCATCGGGACCGAGTGCACCGCCATCGGGACCGAGTGCACCGCCATCTGGGCCGAGTGCACCGCCATCTGGGCCGAGTGCACCACCTTCGGGTCCACCG
>PBRN01000082.1 GCA_002725955.1 Pseudobdellovibrionaceae bacterium | reverse complement strand
ATCCAAAAAATATATTACGAGGAATCTATCAATAAACTTAGGATTTCTATTTATTTTTTATTCATTAGAAACTCTATATTTCAATTCCACTAAGTGATATTTCTTATAAAAAATCAAATTTTGATACAAAATTTTAGGGGGAGTGATATTTGATGGAGAAAGGAAAGACATCACATAACACGATTTAAGTTAAGCAAATATATAAATGGAATTGACTATTTGAGCCTAACACTATCAAAATAAATGAACTGGTTAATTTTTTGGAACAGATATTTTACTAATCTTGCTTTCATTTATCTTATACATTCAGATCCAGATAAGAAATTCTATATACGGATTTTTAACTTTTCGTAACTGGTCTTTAAAGCGACAAAGTCATNAGCCGNNCCACCTCTATCAGGATGTAATGAAAAAGAAAGCTGTAAAAANTTTTTACGCAAGCCNACAGAACCTAANTCGACTAGTTGGGAATGATTCTTAAGACCAAATTGCAACATAGCTTCATTCAAATTATCATCACCTTCANTACTTTTCCAATCTGAAAACTTCATCCAGAAGTCATTCANCANTATATTTAGNTTATTTTGATCATATTGAAANAAGTTNTCCCTATCACCNTAGAATTGATACATCTTACTTTGNGTTGTGCGGACNTCAGTTCTGGACCACCATANTTCAGATATATGATCGNCACAAAATAGANTTGAAGTAGCAAGCTGAAAGCACGATGGGACTTCAACAAGATCAAAACAGCGGCAANACCCNTTTGTNGCCCAAAATAAATGAAGGCCTTTGAGAGAAAAACCAATCACNGGAACTCTGTTTACAAAAAGGTTATCACTGGCAAGCTTAATATAATNTAAATCNCTTTCCANATCTGATATTCCAAATATTTTTTCAAACTCCATANTATGCGACGATTGCTCGGTAGCNATAATATGAAAGAGACTATTTAAATAGGTAATTTGATGCCTCAGAGCAAAACTCAAGCTATGCANNCCCATGACACCATTACTTAACATGAAGTTAATTAAATTTTCCGGTAGAAGATCTNTNAAAACCTTTAAGTCACTTACACCATCTATATATGTGCTNTTTGATNCAACCGANCTACCCGNATCGNAGNCAGAGTCAATCTTCTGCGACAANTGTCCTAAGCACCAATCAAACAAGCTTTCAATTGGNAGNGCTCCAATGATTTTTGGCAGCAANATAACCTCCAGANCNAACTACAAGCCATACTGATAGGTTATCAAATAATTATATAATTGAGGGATTTTGGTAANATATATANGATGAGAGGATTTTTTGAACCTNNNAGGTTAAGGNATGTTAANAATTACGAACTTTTAAGNCGGGACTCTATAGTGCCAGACACTATTTTCTTTATCGCATNAACACAGGTCCTACAATCACCGCCAGCACCACAAAAATTCTGAACATCTTTCAAAGAACTTGCACCGTTATTTATTATCAANGATTTTATTGTTTTGTCTGTNACACCACGACAAATACACACNTACATGATTCATTCTCTAAGCAAAAAATCTACAGAAAACCGAAAAGCTNNTATTAACCNGCNNNCAACAGTAGNCCTTATCGGTNTNGATTCTAATAAACTTGAGAATTAATTTCAATATCATTATCAATANNACTGAATTTNTGNCCCNCTGAGAAAAAANANNNTTTTTTTCAATAAATTCAGNNAATTAAANANNATCAAAACATCAAANANCCATGNCNATATGACCNNAAGGACTCTNCGACAATAAGGTCCTNATATCANTANTCTAATTATATTNNTTTAGAATTAAGTTGATGCNCCAGTCCATTAGCAATTCCTGAAAATAGCNCGATAAATGGAACCTCAGAGACTCCCTTCTACCTAACAGCAGCTTTTATTTCGTCAAGAACAGCATTNTGNGCAGTAACAGTCCTCAACTCGAACAAAAAAGGCTTAACTTGGGGATCACTACTTCGCGCCACCTGCTCCACCCANGCTAACTGAGCTTTGACNGATAAACTNGCNAGGAAAGAGGCCAGTCGCTCTTTATTGGATAGCAGNACTANCTCTAAAACCCGCTGAGCTTTATTTGCAAGCACCCGGTTTCTAGATACGGCAAACTCAAAAATACGACCGAACTCAGGATGCAACACAGGAACNGCATGATCCCTAAANTGATCGAAAATTAACGCACAAGTTAGAGGATTTACTTTTTGCTGATTCAGTTGACGTAAATCTTCAAAGTCNGTCAGACTCAAGTANTCCATAAAATCCATGGAAGCTTTATCGGGATCTAAAGCGAGCATGGCTCGNGCAAAAGCAGCATTNCCTGTTGTTAACAAACCTTGCCGTACAATAGTGTAAACACTTTTTAATNGATGCGCTTTTGCTGCCAAAGCCATCTCAGGTAACAAAGCTTCATCATCTCTATCTTCCATAATCAGAAGTGAAAGCCAATTTTCCGCAAACCTTTTNGCTTTTTCNCTTTTAGACTGACTAACTAATAGCCAGCCCATCCTTCTCTTGNTGACACTATCAGATGAAATCATTTGCTTCATCATATCTAAATCAACCCTACCTCTAAGAAGTCGAAAAAACTTGATACCATTCAAATACTGACTTTCAGNCAANGATTTNGTCCTAAGCTTTCGCTCAATGAGNGATCGCACCTCNATCGCCGATCTTTTCTTCCTNAGAAGTTCACCNATCTCCAGAAAGGCTGGTTCNCCCCTCACTAAAACAGCATCAGCCAANACTTNAACAGAATCTGATTCTGTTAATTTCTTTTCTTCTCTTTTTCTATCAATGGTCACACAGCCATAAAGCATCAACATCAATATGATGTAACTCCATTTCATCTCACACCTCCTTTATGACNACATTAAACCTGTTCGAAAGAGACTTNCNCAGCAGNCTTTCCCAATCNNCATCNTCTTTAGCATCACAGCACCGGANCGATACAATCAATAAATCATCAGGNCGNTCTATCGTCCAGCTGATTTCTTTTATGCCTACTTGNGTATGAAAAGCTACCCAGTCACCTGGTAAAATNCGAATTGGNGGATCTTTNGGTAAGGAGCCTATGTCACATTGAATCCCAAAGTTANATTGCATCATGCCCAGAAAATGCGGNAACCATGTCACGATAACACGCCCNGAATCAAGACCAGAAGCCAACCTCCACATAGTTCTGGAAAANTCTAAATTGCGTTTNAGTTTTANCAAGTACCAACCCGCCCATAATCCGCAACCCGCTGAAGCAACATGAAAAACCAAGTTCAAAGTCAATTTCGCTCCTTCCCCAAACAAACAAAACTGGCTAACAGAATCAAAGCTCACAACCTTTTTCTATTGGACCTACAAATCACAAATGATATTACCACCTATTAACGTTTGGCATAGCATTTTTCACAGGGAGTCGATTTTGGCACTAAAAAGTATGACAGCCTTTGGATCTGGAGAAATAAGCATGGATGGCTTCTCCTGGAAAACAGAAATAAAGACTTTGAACTCANGGTTCCTTGACGTAAACATCAGGCTACCTAGGTACTTATCAAGTATAGAACCTGATATCCTATCCCTCGCCAAAAANCATCTCAANCGCGGNAAAGTTGACATCACCTTTGATATACANATACCTGCNGGGGAAAAGAAGAAACCCAGNCTGAATCGTGAGGCTCTGTCTTGGTATTGGCAATTGTCAAAAGAAGTAGCAGATTCTATTGAGCAGTGGGATAAGGATTACCANTCAAATANNCCCCGAATCAATGACTTNATGCGCCTAGAAGGCGTNCTNGANCATCAACAATCACCAACCAACGATGANGTCATAGCAAANCATAAACCNTCTCTTCTNAAGTCNGTNGATGCAGCCCTNCTTGAAGTCAATAAAGCNCGACTNAGAGAGGGTNCAACTCTAAAAGTCGCTCTCCTTGAGCTGCTTGACGCCCTNNATGATCAAAGAAATCGAATAACCTCCCAATTAGATTCGGTAANCCAAGCCATTTTTGATNGNTACAANAANAGNCTGGAAAAATTCATATCTCATCTNTCNGAGCCAGGTAAAAAATTAAGCGACAAATTACCAGANGAAAGGTTACTCGCAGAGTTGGCNATTCTGGCGGAAAAANCCGATATNGAGGANGAAATCACCAGGCTNGATGCNCATCGNAATAGCTTTTTGGAAGANCTTGAGNANGGCCAAGAGGTNGGTAGAAAATTGGATTTCCTATGCCAAGAGCTGCATAGAGANGTAAACACTATAAGNAATAAACTAATGAGTTTAGAAATTTCTAAACACACCCTAACTATGAAACAATGTATTGAAAAATTAAAACAACAGATTCAGAACATAGAATAGAATAGAAAAGCATTTACCTGGATTAAGCAATGACTGGAATACTTAAAAATCANCAAGATATCATTGTTGTTTCTGCTCCCTCAGGTACNGGAAAAACNACAATGAATCGGCGCCTCATTAAAGAGGCACCTTCTATTGAGATCGCAATNAGCCATACTACAAGAATACCTCGAANTGGNGAGATTGACGGAACTCACTATCATTTTATTAAAGAAGACCAATTTCTTAGTATGGCNAAAAATCATGAATTTCTGGAATGGGCGAACGTTCATGGTAAGTATTATGGNACTAGTAAAGCNGAATTAGAACGAATCCAAGGACTTAATCACCATCCNTTACTGGAAATCGATGTACAAGGCTGGGCNCATGCCTCAAAACATATACCTGATGCNAAATCCATTTTTATTCTGCCACCTAGTATGAAAAGCCTTTGGGAAAGACTGGAAGGAAGGGGATCAGACAACCTTCAGACTCGTTGGTTAAGATTTCANAATGCATTTGAAGAGATTTCAAGNGCTTGTAATTANTCGCATTTTATTATAAACAACGANTTTGAANCTGCCTTCCANCAATTCAAAAGCTTAATACTNGATCAGCAAGATACCAGTATTAATCCAAAAAATGGTGTGAATCTTTGCAAAAAGCTTCAGGATGAATTCAAAAATGCCGAATGGGTACGAGGGCTAAAAGATGGTTTTGAATCNGGAAAATAGAGCCNCTAAGGATGGTCTGAGCTTGAGTAGGGAAAGAGCGGAATTCATGAAGAAGCAAAACCCCTCAAAAAATAGCGAGCCNATTAAAGCTGCTAAAGATATCACCACCCCCGAGCAAGAATATGCAAAACTCTTGANATCTCTTGAAAAATATTTTCCTAATGAGAACTTNGCNGAAATNGAAGAAGCCTATTTATTCGCATCAGANAAGCATCGACACCAAAAAAGGCGCTCTGGCGAACCTTATATAACACACCCGCTGGCTGTCGCTACTATTGCAACTTCGCTGAAGCTAGATCGNCCTTCTATTATTGCGGCCATTTTGCACGACACCGTAGAAGATACGGATACAACCTTAGAAGAAGTTAGAACTAAGTTTGGNAATGAAGTAGGTCATCTAGTCGANGGNCTGACAAAAATCAACAAGATAAAATTCCGNTCTAACCGCGAAAAGTTAGCTGANAATTTCCGCAAAATGATTTTNGCTATGACAAAAGANCTGCGTGTTATCCTCATTAANTTTTGCGATAGATTNCACAACATGCAGACNATCGGGCATATGCCCGAAGAGAAAAAGAAACGNATCTCTCAAGAAACTCTTGATATCTATGCCCCNTTAGCTAACCGTCTTGGCATNTATAATGTGAAGAGCGAACTGGAAGANTTATGTTTANGAGAGCTCAAAAAAGAATGCTATCAGGATATAAGACATAAAATATCNGCCAAGAAATCTGAACGAGAAAATTACATCNGAGAAGTAAAACAAATCCTAGAGCATGAATTAAAAAAGTATGGATTTAAAGANATCGAAGTCTANGGACGACCCAAGCANTTCTTCTCNATCTATAAAAAAATGATGGACCGNTATATAAACTTTGAAGATATACATGANCTNTTTGCATTTCGGATCATCGTNANTTCGATTAAGGATTGCTACGAAGCTCTCGGAGTTATTCATGCTATGTGGAAACCTATGCCTGGNCGATTCAAAGACTACATAGCAATGCCCAAAGCAAACATGTACCAATCCCTNCATACNACTGTTATTCGACCAAATGGTGANCCTGCTGAAATCCAGATNAGGACAAAAGAAATGCATGAGACCTGCGAATTCGGAGTAGCAGCTCACTGGGCATATAAAAGCAAGTCAAANAATATTGGCGACACTGATCTCGANAANTTCTCTTGGTTAAGACAAATCATGCAATGGCAAACTGAACTTAAGGACCCAGATGAATTTTTAGAGGCNGTTAAAGTTGATCTTTTTGATGAAGAGATATTTGTATTTACCCCTAAAGGCGATGTTTTTTCTTTGCCACATAAAGCAACNGCCNTAGACTTTGCTTTTGCCGTCCATACTGAAGTAGGNTTAAAAACTATTGGAGCCAAAGTTAATGGGCGAATAGTACCCATCAAGAAACAATTNAACTCNGGCGATATAGTCGAAATATTAACNTCACTCAATCAACGCCCAAGTAAAGACTGGCTCTCNTTNATAACGACTTCGAAAGCTCGCAATAAAATNAGGTCTCANCTTCGAACNGAACAGAGAGAGAGAAGCAGAAAGATAGGACGCGATTTAATNAATCAAAGTCTTGAGAACCTGGGTTATTCACTNGAAAAGATAACNAAATCAGGTGAAATAGAAAAAATAATTAAAGCAGCNAANGAATCAAATTTAGAAGATGTCATCATTGCTATAGGTTATGGNCGCATAGATGCCAATGAAATTATTCTGAAAGCTTTCCCTCAAAAAGAAACAAGGTCGATCGAAGATCAAGTAGAATCCATAGAAACAAAACAACCNAAGACTAGTANGTCTCAGTCGATTCTAGTCTCAGGGTANAATGATGTACTTGTTCAAATAGCAAGATGCTGTAACCCCTTGGTAGGGGAAGCNATCATAGGGTTCATCACCAGAGGAAAGGGTGTCACGATTCATATGAGTGGTTGCCANCGAGCTCTCGATCTCGACCCTGCGAGAAGAATTGAAGTCGAGTGGGAACAATCAGGAGTTCCAAAATGGTCTCGTTGCCATTTGACAGTTTTAACTCANGACAAGCCTGGAGTGCTTGCTGAAGTAACTAGCATGATCTCTGGTTGTGGCTCTAACGTACTGAATGCCAAAGCATCAATTTCAGATGATCTCTCAGGNGTTCTAGATTTCGAACTGAGCGTTAAGAACNTNGACCAGCTTGAGCTNGTAACGACTAAACTCGAATCGATTCCTGCTGTAATCAAAGTCGAGCGNAGGCACACTGGACACAAAAAGAGGACCCGCAAAAAAGGNNGACATTTTTAATTTAATGAACCAACATGAAACCTNCTNNATACAGNNCAACCTAANCNGCCANAGTGANNCNNCANAATTTATACAATAANCTCGCNGCCACGTTTTGATCCCATTCTGAAGNTTCTTCTNCNCCTACTTCACAAAGATCAAAACCAATAATATTCTTACCACTTCGTTTCAGTTGATCTAGTAGATAGATTATTTCTTGAAATGAAAAGCCGCCTGGAACCGGGGTTCCTGTGCTAGGACAATTCAGAGGATCTAAACCATCAATATCCAAAGATATGTAAACGTCGGAAGGCAACTGTCTCAAAATTTTTTCGACAATATCAATCCATCCTTTACCTTGGGACTTTGCGATATATAGATCATCATCAAACCAGACTTCGACCTTAGGGTTCTCTGATGCTATCCTATACTCGTCTTCACTATAATCTCTGATTCCGATAGAAACGATCTTCGAAACATTATCGATGTTTTCAAGCACATTACTCATAATAGAAGCATGCGACCAGTGAAAGCCCTCATAAGCACACCGTAGGTCAAGGTGTGCATCGATATGTAAAATTCCGAATTCACGATCCGAAGCTAATGCTGAAATCAGACCAAAAGGTGAGCTATGATCTCCTCCGACAACCCCTACTTTCTTACCTTCCTTTAGATATTTACTACTTATTTCCTGGACAATCGTATTAACGTTCGCACCTGCCTGATTAACTTTGTCTAAGCTATTAGTAGGAATATCTAACTGATCTTCAACCGCACGAATAACTAAAGCTGCATCACTAGCTAAATTTTTATCCAATTCCAAGATCCGTTCATTTTCAGGCAACATACAGATACCTTTCTTATAAGCAGCTCCCCAATGCCGATCGAACAAATCTAACTGATGGCTGACAGATATAATTTTTTTAGGATTTAAGCTAGTGCCTTTACCATATGAAGTAGTCAATTCCCAAGGCACTGGAATTAGTACTAACGAGCAATATTCTTCTGGAATAGAAGCACCAAAAATACCTGCATCTTTAGTGGGAGGAAGTCCAGCATCCAATAGATCAATTTGACTTTTTATTTCAGGCGGAAAATGTTTCAATCTCACAACCTCAGTATAATTTCATCAACAGACAACAGTATCAATTAGGCACATAAACTGACTTAGCTTCCTGATAACTCCCAAGTAATTTAAAAAACTTCGTGATCTCCTGTAAGTGCTTGAGCGAATTGGAAATCTTCTCTTCTTCCACATAGCCTGCTAAATCTACATAGAAAAGGTACTGCCATGTACTGCCCGGAAGAGGGCGGGACTCAATTTTAGTGAGATCAATATCTCTAATTGCAAATACACTCAGGCATTTATGTAAGCACCCCGGAATATTCTTCAAAGCAAACACGATTGAAGTTTTATATTTTGATCGACTCTTAATCTTATAACTTGGTGAATAATCTAATGAAGCTAATGCTAAAAAGCGCGTATAATTTTCAACATGATCCTCTACACCCGACTCCAAGACCTTGAGTCCATAAACCTTTGCAGCCTCAGCACTTGCAATAGAAGCTACTTCAAGTGAATCTTGTGATTCAATAAAACGAGCTGAACCAGCGGTATCAAAATATGAGATAGGTTCAACACCTTTTAGACGCCTCAGGTAAGACTGGCATTGAGCCAGCGCTTGTGGATGAGAATATACTTTTTTAATAGAACTAATTTTTGCGCCAGGTTTCGCTAGGAGATGATGCTTAACTTTTAATACTATTTCACCAACAATCTTCACCTTTTTTTTTCTTAACCAATCATAGTTTTCATGAATACTGCCCGCCATAGAATTCTCTATCGGAATAATCCCAAAATCAACATCACCCNTTTCAACTGCNATGAAGGCCGACCTAAAGTCTTTTTTAGGAATGGTCTTNTATGACTTGGTAAAAAACTTTTTTNNAGCCTGCTCACTATANGCACCAGGCATACCTTGAAATACGACGGTTTTCACCNTAACCTCCGGTACTTATTTCNTCGAGTTTCTCAATTAAATCATCCTCNCTCCACACTGGTATATTGAGNTCACGGGCTTTTTTCATTTTTGATGANTTCGACTGCTTATCGTTGCANACTAANAANGAAGTATTTTTTGANACNNCTGAACNCGTTTTACCTCCAACCNTCTTAATTCGTTTCTCTAAAGCAGCNCTCGGCTGAGATAATTTACCTGTAATAACAATCTGTANACCGGAAAAANAATNTTCNCTANCAGTTACTTGNGCATCGATTTCTGCNGCGCTAGGGGCAACAGGCATAACGCCNACTCGAATCANATCATCTATCAAATCNGACTTTTCTTTCAATCCATTGACAACNCCCATAGCNGTCTTTTCTGCAAATCCGTCAACATTTTGCACNTGTTCAATGCTGNCAGATCTAACTTCAGGCAAAGATGGAAAAATTTCCAACAACTTTTCCCAGGATGTCATCCCCATTCCACCAATACCTATACCCGCCAAAAACCTAGATAAAGGCAAAGAACGGCTCTTATCAATATTTGATATGAGTTTTTGAGCCATCTTATCTTTAGTCAGTGGCAGCGTAAGCATACTTTCAATATTCAGAGCGTAAAAATCAGATATTTTATTGACTAGACCCAAGTCAATCATAGACTCCAAACGTTTTTCACTCAAATCTTCAATCTCAGCACATTTTATCCAGTTTAACAAAGCACCCATCTGCTGAGCTGAGCAAGACTTGGACTCACAAACTAAGCGAACCTCATCAAAAACCAACTCACTTCCGCATGAAGGGCAATGGGAGGGCAAAATACTTTTACCCTCTTTCGATCTAAGGGTCACTCTTAAAAATTTCGGAATAACTTCACCGGATCGGACTAATTCGATTCGGTCTCCAGGCATTAGATTTTCTTTTTTTACATGAAGAGCATTATGAAGCGTAACATTTACTATCTTAGCTCCACTTAATTCCACGGGTTCAATAACCGCAACCGGGGTCACAATGCCTAAACGCGATGTTGCCCATGTTATGTCTTTAATCGTAGATTCTGCAGTCTCACCCTGCCACTTAAATGACATCTTATACCGAGGATGGTGCGAGGTAGATCCTAATTCCCGATGCAATGCTAAGTCATTGTAAGTTAGAACTGCACCATCGAGACCAATCGAGCCTGACTGCATGGCTTGAAGCACTTCATCTAACCAAGTCTCGACTTGCTCACCTTCTTGCAACAATCTAGCTGATGGAATACGAAGACCTTGAGATTCTATCCATTTGAATTTATCCATCTCAGTTTCCAGGGCAATAGAACTATCAAGTTCAACAACATCAAATGCTTCAAAATTGAAAAAACGCGCTAAATCAACATGTGACTTGCGCCCGAGGATACCTGCAACAATATTCCTTGGATTCGTCGGACGATCTAGACCGAGAGACGCCATTACATCCGATAACTCTAGAAACCGACTCTCATTACAATACAACTCCCCCCTTATCTCAACGGATACAGAGTCTTTAATTGTATGCACAACATCGGTAATCCAAAGCCCTTTCTCAGTAACATCTTCACCAAACCTACCGTTACCCCTAGTTTTTACCGTAGTTAACTTTCCTTTATTGTAAACTAAAGCCAAGCTATTACCATCAAGCTTATAAGTACCTACTACGCTACGACCATCAATCCATGACATCAGATCTTCCAGTTTATATACTTTTTGTAAGGACAGCATTGGAATTTCATGAGCAACTTTTCCATCAGAGTTAATCTCGTGACCGACCATATTTAATACTGGATGTGTTGGCCTTAAACGACGCAGCTCATCTTCCCAGCCATCATAAACAACATCTTCAACTTCCGGCTGACCAGCATAGTATAGCTTTTTATGTTCCATTATTTTCGCAGCTAAGTCGTCAATCTTAGAAGCTGTATTTTTTCGGGCCATTCTTCTATCTTCAGACATGAGATCAAACATCCTGTTTTCCTATAGTTTCTGCCAAATACAAATGTATTCTCCCAATCCCAGGGGCGCTGGCTTCATTGTCTTAACGGGCTCAATAGTAACCAAAGAAAAATATTCTTGCATTAATTCCACTAAATCCAGCTCCGAAATGGGAAAAGGAGGACCTTCTGAATCAACAGAGTGTGGACGAAAAAGAATACCAAAAAAGAAGCCTCCAGGCTTTAGCCGTTTAGTCAACGCTTCTATATACTTTAGGCGATTCGAAGGCTGAAGAGCACAGAGCATTGCTCTATCAAAGATAGCGTCATATTTGCGCTCCTCGTGACCAACCTCTGCAAAAATATCCATCTTAACAATAGTCAAACCTGCTTTATCGGCATACAGAGAGGTCGCACTTTTAACTGCTTCTGCTACAAAATCTGCTGAGACAACTTCGTACCCAAGGGAAGCTAAATAAGCTCCATTATGGGCTGTGCCACACCCCGGNTCNANAATATAAGACCCNTCNCNAAAGCCAAACTCCNATNCTAACGACATGAGCCTCGGTAAAGACTCATGATGCGTCATTTGATCCCANGGCGTAATTCCTGCCTGCCANCTCTTACGCCAAGGTTCAGCTTTCTCANCCTCTTGTTGACTCATTTACTCTACCACCCAAAGTTTTGTTTTATATCGTGCAAACNNTGCTTATTAACTCCTAANCATGTAGGTTATACTTACTGTAAATCAGAAAAACGGGAAGATAAGAATTATGAAAANANCNGAAAAAGAGTATCCTCAATAAAGCCAAGTAAATAANTCTGACTATNATGTTTTTCGTNAATATAANTATNATATCTGACATCAACCTTGGATCGNCAAACTATGTCAATAAAGTAAAATCAGGAGTTTTTATGCAACTCGTATGGAAATTGATTATAACAAGCCTTATTNTGNNGCCAGCTATAGCTCAAGCNCAGCTNGATGGTAACCTAAAGATCGGCATCATTCTGCCGTTTTCAGGCCCTCTAAAGCCNTATAGTACTGANGCCNTNCGTGGAGTAAAAATAGCTCTCGAGAAATTCCGCAAAGANCACCCAGAAGTGGCAAAAAGAATAAAAATTATTAAGGCAGATAATGGCGGCAGTCCNCTAAAAACTGAACAAGAAGCTGAAAATTTCTTCAAGAAANCAAGAACTCATGTGCTTTTCGGCCCNATCAGCGGAGTCAATAGCCTGCCACTTGCNAAAATTGCACAAAAATACAAAANGCCATATATTTCACCCATAGCCAATGACCCNGTCATAGCACGACAAAATAAATGGACGTTCCAATCAGGGCTTACTCTCGATCAGATGGGATCAGCAGTNGCNAAGTTTGCTCGAGAAAACCTCAAACGCAAAAGAATGGCCATNCTGATACCNAACAACGTTACTTANCAAAAACTTCCGGGNANNCAGGCATTAANTNCATTTAATCAATTAGGAGGTACNGCGAAAACNTTTCCTGAAGAAANCGANCAAANTGGTGAAAGGAANAAGCTGTCTACATCNCAACTATTAAGTAAAGTGAAAGCTTGGAAACCAGATATTATNTTTTTTCCTGGATTTGCAGGTCANGCTAGTGAGCTCATTAGGCAATCTAAAAAGTTTGGGATAAAATCNCGCTATATAGGCACGTATTCATGGGACAATCCNCAAATCAACGANNGACANCGAAAAANCCTGCAANATCATTACTATGTCACACCTTTTACCCCCTCCGAAATAAATAAAAAAACGACNTG
This sequence comes from Pseudobdellovibrionaceae bacterium, assembly GCA_002725955.1. Classification (GTDB taxonomy): domain Bacteria; phylum Bdellovibrionota_B; class Oligoflexia; order Oligoflexales; family Oligoflexaceae. The sequence continues at coordinate 20,165 of PBRN01000082.1, read as the reverse complement.
GTTTCTGAATAAGTTTATNGATACCTGGCAACATGCTCCACAGCACATTGCAGCCCTATCCTATGATGGTATGAGCATGATACTAGAAGCGTTCNTACAAACTGGATCAAACAGAGNACCAGTGCTTCAAAAGGCACTAGCNNGGGGAAAAGAATTTCAGACTCTNTCGGGACAACTTTCAATGANTGCTAATGGAATATTACAAAGATCAGGGGCATTTGTTAAAATAACCTCTAGAGGNCCAAAGTTTATNGCCAGAATTCCNATGGAAGAAAATCGNCTAAAGTAAGTCAGGGCGTAATTTTCTNGTCTTGTCCAANGATTGCTGCTTCTGCCATTGCTCTATTTTCCTGTGATTACCGGATATCAAAACGGACGGAACTTCAAGCCCTTCCCATTTAGGNGGNCGGGTATATANAGGGTACTCTAAAGCTCCCTGCATACCTNAACCAAACGAGTCTTGAGANGCACTGCTAGCATTACCCAATGCTCCACTCAAAAANCGCACCATCGAATCTGAAATNGCTAAAACGGGNAGNTCTCCGCCAGACANCACATAATCTCCGATGCTGTAATCTAGATCNACATAGCGATCAAGAAAACGTTGATCAATACCACCAAACCGACCACAGATAAAAAGGAGTGGCTTATCNTGACTTTGNCTCAGTCTCNGCGCTTCCTGNTGATCCCACAGCCTTCCAGCTGGACTNGTAGTAATGANCCTAGTTCCTTCAGGACATGATTNAATCANGGATCNGAGAGGCTCAGGCCGCATGANCATACCTTCTCCNCCTCCATATGGAGGCCCATCCACAGAACCATGACGATCTACAGCAAAACTCCTAATATCTTTTATTTCAACTTTTANATTACCACACTCAATNGCTCGCCTAAAAACACCAAACTGCAAATAGGTTTCAATAAACTGAGGATGAATTGTGGCGAAAATAATATGNAGCACTTTAGTACCACGTGTCATCAAATGTGGAGATCGGTAATTTCATGTGNAGGNTTTTCTGGCTAAAATTCATNTGGAAATAAGAAGATACCAGAGGAATATCAACACAACCTCGCTCTCCCTCAATCATAACAATATCGGTGGCNCCAAAGTTCTGAACTTCTCTNACCTGCCCAAAANTNAANCCNTCGGAATCTTCCACATTAAGGCCNGTAANGTCATCCCAGAGAAATTCATCATCANGGACCTTTATNCATGAGCGCATCCCCCATAATTTCCTGCCTCTATATTGTTCNCAGGTATTACGATCAGGAATACGNTCACAAAGAACAACNGANGNGCCNCNTTGGCAGTGNGANACCNTGATTTTCGTTGGNCTTGCTGTTTGGAGTTCTTCACCAATAAGAACCTCTTTTAGTTCTTTCGGAAATTGACTGTCACGNCCCCCAACAAAAAAAGCCCCCTTAAGTCCATGNGGTCGACCAACAAAACCCAAGGNAAGCCATCGATTCGCCCCCTGAGTNTCCCTATTACTTACGACTTCNCTGAACAACTANTCTCTCCACAAAAAAAAATGGAAAACCACTNCAAGCACGGGCCCCGTCCTTGTGGCTTTCCATATTCAANAACGTATTAGTCTGGTTAAAAACTATTTAATAANAGCTCTTTCCAGCTTAACTTTTTGTATNTTCAATATTTTAGTAACTGCAGGGGACATCTGAGCGCCCTTACTGTACCAATACTGAGCGCGATCCTCTTTAACATTAACTATAGACGGCTCTTTATTTGGATCGTAGTAACCCAACTTTTCGATAAACTTACCATTACGTGCTGATCGCTTATCAGTGGCAACAATATGGTAAAAAGGACGATGAATCGATCCGTGACGCTGAAGACGTAATGTAACTGCCAACTTTATTCTCCTAAAGATCAGTGTAAGACCTAAATAATCGTGATATTTCAGTGAATCTCTATTTAAGACTCTATTCAACNTAANNTAAGTGCCTATTTTTATTAAANAAGCATGCCTAATCCTCTGATTGNAGGCTCTCTCCCTTCAAATATTTNGATGCTGAAAAGCATAGGGAGAAAAAAACCTATAGCAAACCAAGACCTTGTTGGCCAGCCTATTTTGTTATCATTCAGGAAAAAATTGCATCTTTCAAANCNAGNGACTCAAAAAGTCACCATCNCTTTTTTATTTAACAAATNTATACCNTTAAAATCCATCNTATTTTTGACTGGGAAGATATTACCGCACTAGAGTATTCGCTAAAAGAAACAGGTATAATTAAGAATAGGTATCTAATCTATTAACGTTTTTCATATTTTTTGGCGCTAACGACGCTGAAAGGCAGCAGGTGAAGCTAAAGCTATGGGGTACCCGTGGGTCACTCCCCCGGACATTGAACAATCAAATTTTTTCCGAGTTGTTGATTGAGCTCAGTCACAATGCTGAAGCTAAAGGTATCAATACTTTAGCAGAATTTCGTAAGGCTATCACGTCAGGCAAATTAGGCGTACCCCTTACTTTCGGAGGCAACACCACGTGTACTGAAATCATTCATAAAAAAACCCGTTGCTTTGTGGATATGGGATCAGGCTTCCTGGAAGCTGGAGAAGAAGCACTAAAAGATGATATCCATGAGTTCAACGTCTTTATGACTCATCTCCATTCCGATCATCTTCTTGGTTTTCCTTACTTCGTGCCTATTCACATACCGGGTAATAAGTTCACAATCCATCATGTCCACCCTCTTGCTCCTAAATACATCATGGAAATGTTCAATGGGGTATACTTCCCTGTTAAGTGGAATGAACTGCAAGCAGACATCGAATTCAAACAACTAAAAATCTACGAACCAACTCAATTATCTGACTTAAAAGTGACCCCATTTTGCCTTGACCATCCTGGGGGCTCGTTTGGTTATCATTTTGAGAGTGAAGGCAAAAAAGCATGCGTCGGAGTTGACGGTGAGTATAAACGTCTTACCCCTAAAGAGTTAGGTAAAGACCTAATATACTACCAGAACTTAGATATTCTCATTTTTGATGCCCAATATGAACTAAATGAGTTAGCTAGTAGAAGCGATTGGGGCCACTGTTCACCAAACATTGGAGTAGACCTCGCGCTTCGCGAAGGCATCCGCAACATCTACTTGACCCATCACGACCCTAAATCTGCAGAAGCCAAAGGTTTTCGTATGCTTGAAGCTGCTCGAAAGCATAAGAAATTACAGCTTCCCGCACATGCTGATTTATGGGATAAATTAAACCAACCTGATGGTCCAAATATTAACATGGCTTGGGATGGACTAGAAATTGATGTCGATAAACTGTAATTTTACCAAAATCTACAAAAGAAATATTTTTATGTCCAAACTTAACTTCACTCGCACGTTATTAAGATTTCTCAACACTCTAATCATCATAATTATACCTTTTACCGAAAAGAGTCTGGCTGATGTCACAATCGCTATTGCTGGCGACGGAAGAGGAGCAATCGAAAAAAGTAACAACCCGGAAACGATCGAACTCTCAATTAAAGTATCGAATATACCTATCGAAGATGCCAACCTAGGAACTGATCGCGAGTACCTTCTGCAGAGGCTAAAATTAAGCCTCGCTAGTTATGAAGACGAAGATAATACAATTATTAGATATAGTGAATTCGAAGAAAACAACAACCTTCCTGGTTACTATACCAATATTATTGGAGACCCCACGAATGTCGAGAGTTCCACAGGATTAACCTACAGTCTAACAGCTCAATTCATAATATATATGCAAGACAATGCTTCTAACACTATAAAGAATATGCTGTTAAATAACTCGATTATTATCCGAGTACACTGGACTGAAATCGAAGAAGGCTCTGACACAATCACTGAAGACCTAACAATCTATGTATCCCCTCGTGTAGCATCAACATCACCTGAGTTGACATCAGCAGGAATTCATAAAGGTATCTCTATTAGCATTAACTGGTCTTCAACAATCAATACTAACGAATCTAATGCTTCAGGCGTGACGACAACCGTTACACCCAAGAAAGCTAAAGTTTGGATTTTCGAGCTAGGCGAGAGCCCCAGTGGAGGCCGCAATCTCAGTAACTTTAAAGCATATAACTTTGACTTAACGGCAATAGAATCAGATAGCGTATGTAGCATCACGACCGCACAAGTAGGGGCAACCGATAACTGGACATGTACAGTAGAAAACTGCACTAACACAGTAACATCTGGCACTGATGCTGCAACTAGTTACAGTTATACCACAGGCCAATACCTAGACGATTCCAATGATCCACCAGCTGAAAACACTCAAGAGATTACCGTAATAGACAATAATATTACTTTCAAAGAAGCAGCAACTCTCGATAGTACACAATCAGGAACTACTGTTAACAAACTTGAGGCCAATAAGTATTACCTAGTTCTATCCAGCTATAAGCCTCAAGGAATTGGACTCGCCTGCTCTATAGCCCAGCCAACAACCAACTGGACCTTGAGCGAACTAATGGGCGCTGATGAGGCTACTCCAAGCGATCCATCCTGCTTCATTGCCACTGCCGCATGGGGAACGCCATTTAACCAACACCTTGATCTTTTAAGATGGTTTCGTGATGAATGGTTAAATCAATCAGAACTAGGTAAGTCTTTTATTGATTTCTACTATGAAAATAGCCCAGCATTAGCCAGCTCAATCGCCAATAGCTCTTGGCAGCGCACCCTCGTAAGATCATTACTGATTCCAATCGTATTTTTAATCAGTATACTCAAATCAAAAATGGCAATGGTTATGACAGCAATGACATTACTTCTTATAACTGCCATTGCTATCTCATTACAACAACGATCAAGACTACGATTTCTCAAGGTGAGGCGGAACAAAGATACCTAAGCCTTTAGGCTTGGAACTCTTCCCCTCAGGGCCAAACAATTTAGCTTCTTCTTTCAACGCTGACGGACTCCACTGCTCATTATGCCTTATCACCTTATCTTTACCCGGAAAGCTCTCAACATGAAGAGACTGCGTTGGGAAGGCAAAATCGATACCTAAATCACTAGCCAACCTTAAAATCTCTAAATATATATTTTGGCGTTCTACTAATTCTTCAGACCAATCATCAACTTTGAGAAAAAAGTATAGCATTATATCTAATGCTGATGGCCCAAAGCCCTCAAAAACAACATGATAATAGTCTTTCCTACTCTTTTGATTAGCTTTAATCACATTCTTGATACCTTCCAGAAAAGCTTCTATTTTCTCAGGTGGAGTATCGTAGGTAATCCCAAGATTACTTTTAACTCTTCGCCATTGTCGACGACCGTAGTTATCAATATTTTCATTAGCAACCACTGAATTAGGAATACAAATAATCGAATTATAAAAAGTTCTAACTTTAGTTGAACGAAAACCTACTTCTTCAATAACCCCTTCAACCCCTGCAAACTTGACCCAATCACCAACCTTAAAAGGCCGATCGGACAGGATCATAATAGAACCAAATATATTTGCAGCTGTGTCTTTCGCCGCTAAAGCGAATGCCAAACCACCTAAACCCAAACCTGCCACTACTGACATCACATTATAATCAAGATTCTGCAATGCCATTAAAGTACCAAAGATCAGAGTCAGAATCCTAACCGTTTTACCCAACATTGGAGCGAGTTGATTATCAATCTTAAATTCGGATTTTTGAGCTTTACGCTGAAGATATTCACTGAAAATAGCTGAAATAGAATAAGCCATCCACACAATACAAAAATTAATAATCGCTTTAATTGTAAACTTTAAAAGCAAATAAATATTACCCTCAATCCCCAGTAAGTTGATCGAGACCAGCCAAAACAAGGCCATCAATGCTATAGCTAACTGCTGATCAATGGCATTCAGGATCCTGTCATCCCAATCTAACTTGGACCATGAAGTAAATCGTTTAAAGATGGTAATTAGTCCGGAAGCCAACTTACGGATCAAAAAACCCATCGAACCTAATATGAAAAGACCAAACCACTGCCAGAGATCGAGTCCTGCAAAACCCTGCCTCATTATCTTCGGTAGAACCCTTTGAATAATTGGTTCAGAATATCCTGCCCCTTGACCGGTCCCCTTCAAATAAGGGAGGTGCCTTACCGTTTCAAAGAAATCCCTCGCTCTTAGCAATGTAGAATGAGTAAACAGATATTTTGCAGAACTACCCTCCTGTTGCACTCGACCTATTGCAATCTCTGTACCTTTTAATCGCCAAACGACAGGCAGATCGGGTTCGTCTTTGCTCGGGGGTATGCGCTTATAATCAACCACAATGACTCGGTCGAGAACCTCTTTTAAATATACTGCACCTCTATTGCCTAAGTCATAACGACCAACTGTAGGAGTGTCTCCATAATTAAAAGTTCGCCTTGCTCTATCTATCGCCTCCCTGGCTTCATGGGCGTTTCCAGCTTTTTTGGCAATCCTGTAAGCTTCCATAGATTTCATAAAACTATGCATCGTCTCTTTCGGAGACTCTGTTTTGACTGGAGCTAGCAGGCTAGTGACTTGTGAAAAACCTGACTCTGTACCAAGACCAAGAAAAAAAAACCAAGACAAAATAAGCCACTTCGACATAACTACCTTTCTTAACTTTACTCTATCAATCCATACGGAGTTTATAGCCATTTCCAACCAAATCATCTATATAGTGAGGCTGCAGCAACGCATAATCATTTACCCAGGAAATCTGATGAGAACTGAACAGCCAAAAACAATTTACCTAAAAGACTATCAAAAGCCAGGTTTCAACCTCGAAAAAACCAACCTGACCTTTGATCTATTCGAAGAAGAAACCATTGTTACAGCTGAATCATACTACAAAATGGATGCGAACACCCAGAAACTATCTCTGGACGGTAAAAGTCTAGAGTTAATCTCTGTAGATCTAAACGGGAAACCGCTAAATGAAGACGAATACACAGCCAGCCCAGACCTTTTGGAGCTCCACAACGTCCCGACAGAATTCAACCTCAAAGTGGTCACTAAGCTAAAGCCTCAAGAAAATAAGTCACTTGAGGGAGTATATAAATCCAACGGCAAGTTTTGTACACAATGCGAACCACAAGGCTTCAGACGAATAACATTCTTCCCTGACCGTCCTGACGTAATGACTATTTATACTACACGCATCATTGCTGACGCCACAAAATACCCCGTACTTTTATCGAATGGCAATAAAATTGACTCTGGTAAGCTAGAAAACAATCGACACTTCGCCACTTGGTATGACCCGTGGCGCAAACCCTGCTACCTTTTTGCACTAGTAGCTGGCAACCTTAAAAGTGTTGATGATAAATGGATAACAGAGTCAGGGAGAGAAGTTAAACTTCAGCTATTTGTTGAACCTCAAGATCTCGATAAAACTGAATTTGCCATGCAGGCTCTCAAAGATTCCATGAAATGGGATGAGCAGGTGTATGGTCTGGAATACGACCTTGATATTTTCATGATTGTGGCCGTGAGTGACTTCAATGCCGGAGCTATGGAAAATAAAGGACTTAATATCTTTAATTCAAGATATGTTCTGGCTAACCCACAAGCAGCCACGGATTCTGACTTTGAAAATATTCAGGGAGTCATCGGACATGAGTACTTTCATAACTGGAGTGGCAACCGTGTTACATGTAGAGATTGGTTCCAACTTAGCCTAAAAGAAGGGTTAACCGTTTTTAGAGATCAGGAATTTTCAGCGGACATGACATCTCATGCACTTAAACGGATTGCAGATGTTAACCGATTGAGAATCAGTCAATTTCCTGAAGACTCCAGTCCCATGGCACATCCAGTGAGGCCTGAGTCTTATATAGAAATCAATAATTTTTATACGCCAACCGTCTACGAAAAAGGCGCCGAAGTCATTCGTATGATATACACCTTGATCGGCAAGGANACTTTTCGCAAAGGAACTGANCTTTACTTCCAAAGACATGATGGTGATGCNGTNACTATAGACGACTTCGTTAAGGCAATGGAAGAGGCTTCGGGNTTNGATTTAAANCACTTCAANTTATGGTACTCACAGTCAGGTACTCCNCATNTTCAGGCTAGAGGCAACTGGGATGAGAGCAANAATGTATATCACCTCACCATCAAGCAGACTATCCCGAATACNCCNGGGCAAACGAACAAAAANATGCAATATATACCNATGAAGGTCGGCTTGCTAGCCGATGATGGTACACCTATAGCATTCAAAATTANGGAATCAGTCAATGACAATGANCCCACCAACCANGTAGTAGTCATTGATNAAGAAGAGCAAACATTTTCATTTGAAAATGTGCCATGCCAGCCCATCCATTCATTGTTTAGAGANTTCTCAGCCCCNATCTACCTNGATGCGGATTACANCCCGCTGCAGCTCCAGTTNTTGATGACCCATGAGCCTAACGGCTTTAATAGATACGAAGCCGCTCAGCAACTGGGCATCCAAATTATACAAAAAATTATTCTNTCNCTAGAGCATGGAGACAAACCCATCGTCGANCCAGGCTACCTTGAGGCCATTAGCAGCTGCATCAATGATGCTACACTTGACCCCAAGTTCAAAGCCATGATGATAGAGCCACCCACCAGAAATCATATGCTGAACCTGCTTAAGACTCCTGACGTCGAGCNGCTATATCAAGCNACTGAAATCCTCAGCAACAGCCTNGCATCCACATTTAAGTCCGAANTGTTATCCATGTATCATAANCATCAAGATGANACATGGCAATTNACTGTAGATGCGGTCGGCCGCCGAGCTCTAAAAAATCTCTGCCTCCGATGGCTAATGAGACTTGAAACAGATGATATATACGANCTNTGCATAAAGCAGCTGAATGANTCAGATAANATGACAGATAGNATTGCAGCTTTTCAANCTATAGCNAATTCTAATTGCCCCCAAAGAGAAGCNGAAATTAGTAAGTTTCATGAGAAGTGGAAACATGATCCGCTAGTCATAGANAAGTGGTTCGCTGTTCAGGCTGCGTCNACTCGAGACAATGTTATGGAAGAAGCGGAAAAGTTNATCGCTCACCCCGACTTTGATTTCCTGAANCCCAATAGNGCGTTTTCTGTGTTTAGGAGTTTTGCCAACCCTAANCCAAAAGGATTTCANCATTCATCTGGNAAAGGTTATAAACTTATCGCTGATTTTGTACTAAAAATTGATCCNCATAATTCTAGTGTTGCCGCAAGACTNGTTGGATCGATTATCCGCTGGAGAAACTACGCTGATAAACATTCTCANAAAATGAAAGTACAGCTAGAAAGNATTATTGGTACACCACATCTCTCGAAAGATGTGTATGAGATCGTATCTAAAAGCCTTCAATAACGACTTGATAAGTAAAAAATNTTCGCAGGGAGAGCAATCATTCTCCCTGCCGGCAGCNCCATAATAAGAATNTGAAANATCTANCCTTCNNGCATTATAGNTCACTGCAACCTAACCAGAGTTCGNCCAACCGTTTTTCTCTCTAACATTTCATGAAATACTGGCTCTATTTCAGACAAAGAAACTTCATTTGCTACAATNTTTTCAATTGATTCCGGCATCAAATCATTAGANANACGATCCCATATGATCCTNCGCAGCTCCATAGGACAATTAGCAGAACTAATGCCAAGCAATGATACCCCCCGCAGTATCATTGGGAAGACGGTTGCATCNAACGGAGCTCCNCCNGCAACNCCAACTGAAGCAACATTACCCCANAANTCAATATGNCGCAGCAACCCCCCAAGGAGTTCGCCTCCAACATTNTCAACGACCCCTCCATACCTGGCTTTCTCCAAAGGCCTGACACCTAAATNTAAATCATCCGGAGAAATAACCTCTGTCGCACCTAATGACTTAATAAANTCTGATCTCGACTGTTTTCCNGTCACTGCNATCACTTCATAGCCCTTNGACGCAAACATAGAAACAGCAAAAGAACCTACACCNCCNCTCGCCCCNGTNACAACAATCGGCCCTTTAGATGGATCCTGACCATTTAATTCCATTCTATGTAAACAGAGGGCTGCAGTAAAACCCGCTGTACCAAAAATCATAGATTTTTTCTCGCTTAGATTTTCAGGTAGTTTTATCACCCAATCTTCAGGAACCTTCACTAATTCCGAAAAGCCACCATCCGCTATCTCACCCAGTCCGCAACCAGTCACCAAAACTTTATCACCCTGTTTATAATGACTACCCGCCGATGCAACTATTTCACCTGCCACATCAATCCCTGGAATCAGCGGAAACTTTTTTAGAATAGCTCCCGCACCAGTAGCTCCTAAAGCATCCTTGTAATTGACACCACTCCAAGTAGCACGGATCAGGACTTCACCTTTATCTATCTCAGGCTTTTCTATATCCACAAACTCGCCATGTAGTTTTTTTTCTTCTTTAAAAACTTTATAAGCTCGAAATTTTTCCATATTCACAACCTCAACTTAGAGTTCAGCCGACCACATCTGTTCATAACTTTCCCTAGACCTAACGATCTGAAATCGACCGCCTTCAACCAAAACTTCAGCTGCTCTTGGCCGACTATTATAGTTAGATGCCATGACAGCCCCATAAGCGCCACAGGCCCTAATATACAATAAATCCCCTTCATCCATAGCGGGCATATTTCTATCCTTACCAAAGTAGTCACCGGTTTCGCAAATCGGCCCCACAATATCACAATTCATGACTCTTTCTTGGTTTTTCACAGCAAGAATTTCATGATATGAATCATACATACTTGGTCGGAGCAAATCGTTCATAGCTCCATCAACAACGACAAAGTTCTTTTCAGCGGTCTGTTTAACTCCAATGACTCGACTCAATAATATTCCAGTATTTCCTACGACAACCCTGCCAGGCTCTATCAATAACCGTAAGCCTGTATCTCTAATTTCTTCTATCAGTGTTTGTGCATATGCATCCAGCGCAGGAGCCACCTCATCCTTATAGGTAATGCCGAGCCCCCCTCCCATGTCTACATGCTTTAACTCATGCCCCTCAGACAATAAGTCTTTCGCCAATGTTGCCATGCGCCGCGCAGCCTCTCTAAGAGGAGTCAAATCAGTTATCTGACTCCCAATATGACAGGAGACACCAACCAAGCAAAGACTATCGGATTTTTTAATTTCCTCAACCAGTTGCCGCACCTCTGTTTCCACGATACCAAATTTCGATGAATACATACCGGTAGCAATCTTGGGATTGGTTTTAGCATCAATATTGGGGTTAACCCTCAGACTCACAGAGGCAACTTTACCCATTTTCTTAGCAGCCTGAGCGATGTGCCTTAACTCGAAAGACGATTCAACATTGAAGGACAAAATATCATGCTCCAATGCCATCTTGATCTCAAAGTCCTGTTTACCTACCCCTGAAAACACAATTTGCCTAGGATCAGCCCCAGCAATGAGAGACCTTTTCAGCTCTCCTATGGAGACTATATCTGCTCCAAAGCCGTGACTAAAAATGATGCGCAAGACCTCTAAATTGCTATTAGATTTAACCGCAAAACATGGCAGGGTCTCCCAGTGAGAAAATGCCTTTTTCATCGCTTCTAAATGTCTAATTAGAGTAGATTTCGAATAGACGAAAGTGGGCGTGCCAACCTCAGCTGCAATTTTTTCCAAAGGAACTTCTTCACACCAAGCTTCTTCATTTCGGTATTGAAAATAGTCCATCTAAAAAGCCTCCTGGGTCAAATCGGCAATAAACTTCAATAGATTTATCTCTATTACATACCTCAAATTACTATTCATTGGATAGAAGGATTACACCTAAATTCCAACAGGGGCACTAACCATGTATTTCCGACCCACCAAAATGCCTGAAGCAACAAAGCAAGCCAGCAAGCAAAACCATACAACCACCAATTTGATGCATAGAAGCAAGATGCAAAGGAACCATATTCACTAATGTTAAAATTCCCAAAACGACCTGCCCTATAACCACCAACAAGAGCAAAAACTGACTCCATGCTGCCTTCAGACCATTATCCTGAAGAACCTTTACAAAATAGATGGCAGTATAAAGAAAAACCAAGATACCAAAGATCCGATGTACCCATTGAACTGTCGTAGGGTTAGAGACAAAATTAGACCATAAGGGCTGAATACGCATTAAATCAGGCGGAAACCAATAACCATTCATAGTAGGAAAGGTATTATATCCTAAGCCAGCATCAAGACCAGCTGTAAAGGCTCCCCAAATGATTTGAAGGCTGATTAAAATCATTAGACTAACTGCCATAAACCTAGCTGAACCGCCTTTAACTCTAAGTTTACTTAAAGAAGAAAATAAACCTAACCATATCCAACATAACCAAGAAAGAATGAACAAAGCTAAGCCCAAGTGAGCAGCCAACCTAAAGTGGCTAACATGCGGGACATTTACCAACCCGCTTTTAACCATATACCAACCCAAAAGACCCTGCCCCCCGCCAAGAATGAAGGCTATCGTCAAAGACTTCTTTAGCTTTGAATCCAACTTATTCCTCATCCAAAACCAAAAAAACGGTATCGCAAAAGCTAAGCCCAGGAGACGCCCTAACAGCCTATGGCTATACTCCCACAAATATATTTTCTTAAATTCAGCTAATTGCATATTATAATTAATCTTTTGGTACTCAGGAAAAGCCTTATACATATTAAAAGAGGTAAGCCATTCTTTCTCACTTATAGGAGGCATCACACCAAGAATTGGCTTCCACTCCACCATAGAGAGTCCTGAACCTGTCAAACGAGTTAGACCTCCAACAATAACCATTGCAATAATAAGGAGGGCCACGCTAACCAACCACAGACGAATCCATTTATAGTCGGTTGTAGTTTTCACGATTTTTTCTTTCATTACAGTAACCTGACGATTATCTTAGGTATAAAATAGCCTGGCCAGCAGCAAGCAAAAGCCATATGAAGCCTATGACTGTTCTAAACTTTATTCATCAGGTGGTCAAGAATGACGGTTCTATTTATTGGAGTTTTTAACTAACTTTTTTCTGAGCTGGCTGCGCAAGCATTCCTTCATTAAAGCGGCGAAGGATCAGGGACTCCAAAGCATGAATCACGGAAGGCCTATTAATTGGAAATGAAGTAAAAACTAAGTTCTCAGGAAAACGCTGTTCCGAATCAAAATTATCAATCGCATCACTGCCGGAGATTGCAAGTACTAAGGAGTGACAAGAGTCCCCTAAGGGACCATACATATCTTGATATCGCTCAATTTGATTATTATCTAGAAATACAATTGCAGAAGCTAACTCGCCTTCTTTCAAAGTATTCTCATCATCTATTATATGAAAGCGATGAGTCCAGCCTCTCAAGTTAATCCGAAAATATTCCTGCACCCAATTTCGAAGTTCATCAACTTGGTCACAGCATAAGACAATGTCAAAGACATAAGCATCAAATTTGACAGGTATACAAGAAGGTATATTTACAACCAGTTCTCCACCATCATTGACTATAACTGAGCCGCTATCCAGCTGCTCTGCTGCATCTGTTACTTGCTGCAATCGACGACTCTCTGAAGAGAAACTTATCGTTTTCTGATCTTTACTCCGACAGTTGAACTTCAACCGGTAAAATTCAAAGCTATCGACCCTTCTCCTGCCCTCTAAAACCTCTACCCGACAATCCACACTAGATCCATCAGACAAATTAGCTATCAGATCCATGAAAATACCACGCATGATCAGTTCAACCAAAGATTCATCTGCCAGAATCAAGCAATGATCGTGACCCGGACCTTTGTAGTTAAAAGTCATGTCATTCTTCTCAAAGACATCTTTATATTCCAATAATATCTTATGAAAGATTTTCTCTAGATCTAAAATGGCAAGAGGCGCCACAACATCAACTTGATTTTCTTCTATCGTTAGAGATAATTTGGTTCCCACTCCAAGCTTTGATTCAATATCAATCGTTCCTTTTAACTCATCAGCAATAGCAAGAACAGCATCCATCCCAACTCCCCGGCCAGATACTGTAGTTGTTTGTGATAACGTGGAAAAACCAGAACTGAATATAAATTTCAGTTTTTCCTTATCACTAAGCTGATCAAGTTCTTCTTTATTAATAAAACCATATTCAACAGCCTTTAATGCAACGGCTTCTGGATCTATGCCCTTACCATCATCAGTCAGTGAGATGAATATTTTTCCTGCTTCAGCCCTCGACTCGAGAGTAATCAATCCCTTGGCTGACTTGCCAGCAGCTATCCTTTCTTGAGGGTACTCAATACCGTGATCAATCGAGTTACGCAGACAATGGATCAAAATATCATTAATCTTCCCAATAGATTCCGGAAGGAAATAGCGAAATTCAAGCTCATGCTGAAGAGGCTCTATTTTCTTACCTAGATGAGTGGCCAAGTCCACTAGCATATCGTTATATCGCTCGGCATACTCTAAAATAGATGTCTTTTCAATGCTTGTAATAGCACGATTTAATTCCCACTGCAGGGACTCGACCCTCCTAATATCGACTCCAGTCGTTCTTAAAGAGGAGGATAGTTGCCTAGTCAGAGACTTAACCCACTGAAGCTTATGACGTATAGTTTTATCATTTTTCCTATCAAATCGACCTAAAATTTCTCTCCGAAGAGAAGTATATGAATATATCTCTTCGTTTATTTCCATCAATCTATCAGTAAGCTCGGCAACAGATTCTTCAGTAAATGGTACTTTACCTTGGGCTATATTTGACAAATAGTCCTCAACATTGTGAGCCACATCCTGTATTGAATTCAATTTAAATAACCTTGAGTTACCCTTAATCGTATGAACATAGCGAAACATTCTCTCGGCTATACCAACATAATCATCTTCACCTGATTTTTTCAAAAGTTTGAGGTCTTTTTTCAGGTTATCAAAAAGATTACCTGTTTCAGTTCTAAACAGATCGAAAATGGTGTCGGAGACTTGTAATAAAGAAAATATCTTTTCCATCTGCCTCCTCTTATGATCCACCTTATCTTCCTCAGCCTTTAACGCAGTAATATCTTCAACCACAACCATAACCCCAGTTATGGAATTATCTGATTGAACCGGAAAATAGTTATAGCGCAACATCAACTTACCCGATTCCCGCACTATATAAGTTTCCTTTATGAACGCTGAAGAGGAAATTTTCCACTGGAGAAGAGACATCCCCATCAAGCCCTGTATTTGAAACTTCATCTGCTCTAATTCTGAATGAGAAACATCTGTGCCCTGAAACAGAAAATCTAAAGCATCTTCTTGGGGTGAAGGCCTACGATCAAAAATCGTCGATATATAAGGTGAATATTTAGAAGTAATTTCTT
Source organism: Pseudobdellovibrionaceae bacterium (assembly GCA_002725955.1). Taxonomy (GTDB): domain Bacteria; phylum Bdellovibrionota_B; class Oligoflexia; order Oligoflexales; family Oligoflexaceae. Next base: position 4,878 of record PBRN01000082.1, on the reverse strand, counting down.
GATTCCGATCGAAAATTAATGCTCCTTGCCGCATATTTTGCAAGACTTCCGCTTGGAGTTCACTGGAACTCGTTTGTGCTTCAACCGTGGTTGGTCTCATTTGATCTGCTAATAGTTTCCAGGAAATTCGGTTATCGACCAGAATAGTTTCGATAGAAATATTAAATTCTTTGACCAAAAAATCTAAAAAATCTTTAGATGGAATAGCTTGATCATTCTTGGGATTACCAAACAGAAACCTTGCAGAGGAAAATAACAGCAAAACCACAAAGACTTCCAAAGCAGCAAACGACCAGCCTTCGAACACTCTAGCACCCACTAGAGTCACGCCAGTCATCGCAACCAATAAGAATGTAAATCTGGTTAAAGCATCGCTTTGCATAAAAACAACCACTCTACTAAACAGTCTCTCAGCAAAGCGTATCGTTAAATTAGCTAACATCTTTAGGAAAATAGAGTTTTTATAACCATCAAAGTTACTGATTGGTATAGTTATGAGTACAAACAAACTAGTAATAAAAATTATGCTTTATTCAACAATTTAATAAGAAAGAACAAAAGAGATAATTTAGCATTCTGCACAAATAGATTTTTTTTATTTTTAAAAAAAATACAAAAATACAACCGCTAGAACCATAATTACCGATTCTTAGCGAAAAAAAGACAAAAATACCTATTGCCGTCTGAGTAACGAAAAATCCGTGACTTTGCCATGAAAACCCTTCACAGATTTCTTAGGAATTAAATCAGGCGGAAATTAAGAAAAAGTTACAAGAGATCGTAACTCTGATTATTCAACAAAATAGAATACAATTGAAGGCGCCAAAAAGGCCTGCATTCACATGTAAGATACACGGTGAGACCTCTGTAAATTCAAACCAAAAATAATGCCAAGAAAAAACCGAGACCAATTTGCTTCCTTGACATCCTAAATTTCAGACCTATTTTATCAAGTAACGGCAGAGCATTATGCTACCAAAAGGAGTAACTGTGTCTAATTATTACGACATCTTAGGCATAACGAAAGAAGCTTCGGACGCTGAAATCAAAAAAGCATTCCGGAAGCAAGCGATGAAGTATCATCCCGATCAAAATCAAGGCGACAAATCTGCTGAAGATCAGTTTAAGAAAGTCAATGAAGCGTATGCAGTACTCTCTGATCAGCAAAAGCGGCAGCAGTACGACACCTTTGGGGAAGCAGGCTTTCATCAACGCTACTCTTCAGATGATATTTTTCGCGGCACCGACTTTGGTTCAATTTTTAATGAAATGGGCTTTAACGATGGAGCAAGTTTTTTCTCCAGCTTCTTTGGCGGCGCGCAAGGTGGTCAGGGGGGATTCCAGCAGGCCCGCAAAGGCCAAGACGTCGAATACCCTCTGCAAATTGGATTTATGGATTCATTGAATGGTGCAAAACGCAAAATTAGTTTCACTTTAAGTAACGGACAAACGAGGGACCTTACCGTCAACATCCCCAGCGGGATAAATGCGGGGGCTAAACTACGGGTCCAAGGGAAAGGCGCGGCATCACCTCACGGCGGATCTCCCGGCGATCTTTACATACTTATAGAAATCGCAAGTCACCCAGATTTTTCAAGAAATGGAAATGACATCGAATCCCCTATCTTGCTTAAACTTTCAGAAGCAATCTTAGGCTGCTCCGCTGAGGTAAAAACTCCATTTGGGGAGAAAAGAGTTAAAATTCCTCCTGGAGTTAAACATGGAACCAAAGTTCGCCTGCGAGGCTTGGGCTTTCCCGTTTCAGGTAATAGCTCAGCAAAAGGAGATTTGTTCGCAGTAGTTGAACTAGATATGCCAAGGCACCTAGATGAGGACCAGTTGGCGGCCGTAACCAGTCTGCAAGAAAGCGGACTATAATACTTTGGCAGACCCCATTCTAACTAAGGCGCTAAAAAGACGGTGTGAACTTGTCCAGTAAAAGATAAATGCTGCCAAAAGTAACCTCTCCCTCAATTTTCACAATTGGCCTATGAGGATGCTTGGTAGCAATCCATATATTAAGATCACCTTTCTGCTGCATTTCTTTGCCCAGAAAGGTGACCATCTTTAGTTTAGTTGCATCAAATGTTCCAGCATTGACGGTGACTTTCTCTCTTTTTACTGGGTGAGCTTCCAACCACCAAGTTTTGCCTGAAGAGAAAACCTGAAATCTAACTTTCTTCATATTATCAAATGAATAGGTTCGTAATTTATAAAAGGCCCCTAATACATCGACTGCCCCGGGAATCAACCGATTGACTTCATGAGTTTCTGAATCCTTTTGATGGTCGAGAACCTTTTCACGAACTTCACAGGAAAAATGGTCAAAGTCGATCCATTTCTCGAGCCTGGTCTTGCGCACAAATGGCTTTTCCTCGTCTTGATCAAGATAGAACTTACTCACCGCAAAATTCCATGGCCTTGAGAGAGCTAACATTTTGTCATGCCCTCTAAAAACGTAACGATACCAATCCCCTGTGTAAGCCTCTGCTTTAAAAACACGATGCCAGAGCCTCTTCCTCTCAATCTGAGCATCGCTATTAGATCTAACAGCAATACCATGTCGCTGAGGCTTCCCAACCCGTAAAAAACCATAACCCACTAATATCTTGAGGCCACCATACTTTAACTCATATCGAGCCTCTTCACCCGGGCGAAACGGAGCCCCGTCATAAACTTTGGATCGAGAAGTATTTGGTAACTCTTCAGTGGGTTTAGGACATACGAAGTCACTCGCCGGTTCAGCACTCTGCAAAACTTGAGGAAAGAACAAAAACAAAGCAATCAATATGACGCGTTTTACGTGGCCAAAAAGTCCCATCAAAGCCCTCTTTGCAAAAAAACTGATATACCTCTCACTCCATTATATCTAGTTGTACCATATCCACTATTATATTATTTTAAGCTGATTTTGTTGACTTTTCTACGACTGCATGTTAACTGAGGCGACAACCTGTGTCTATTTCGATGGGCGATAATAGATACTGTCCGACACGGACGCTTTAGGAGTTAGCTAGGTTTATGGAATTACAAGAATCAAAATTAGCAGGGATTGGGACGATCCAGTGGGAAGAAGAAGACACTGGGTTTGATCTCGGCGGTGCCGACAACACCGAATTCGCGAATCTACTTGAAAAAGAAGATCCTGCAACAGCAATACGCGAAGGAACTATTGTCAACGGTACGATCGTACGCTTCACCGCCGATACTGTGATTGTGGATATTGGACACAAATCAGAAGGAGAAATTCCTAAAGCAGAATTTTTCTCTCCAGAAGGTGAACTAAGCGTCAATGAAGGAGATAGCATAGAAGTCTATCTTGATTCGTTCGAAGACAACGATGGCGAAATGGTACTAAGCCGTGAAAGAGCTGAAATGCTTAGAGCTTGGGATCGAATTTCAGACGCCTATGAAAATGATGAAATCGTCGAAGGCTCAGTTATTTCTAGAGTCAAGGGTGGACTGTCTGTCGATATCGGCGTGAAAGCCTTCTTGCCTGGTTCTCAAGTTGATCTACGACCAGTACGTAATCTGGATAAACTTATTGGCGTCAAGCTTAACTTTAAAATTATTAAATTCAACAAGAAGCGTGGCAATATTGTTCTTAGTAGACGAGTTCTGCTTGAGCAGGATCGCGAAAAACTACGATCTGAAACTCTAGCCAGCTTGAAAGAAAATACTATTCTCAAAGGTATCGTAAAAAATATCACTGATTACGGTGCATTTATTGACTTAGGTGGCATAGATGGCTTGCTTCATATCACCGATATGTCTTGGGGCCGCATCAATCACCCATCTCAGCTGTTTGAAGTAGCGCAAGAAATCGAAGTTAAGGTCCTTAGCTACGATGAAAACCGACAGCGCGTTTCTCTAGGATATAAACAACTGCAGACTGACCCTTGGTTAACTGTTACCGAGCGCTATGAAGTAGATAGCAGAGCTACTGGAGTTGTTGTTAGCTTGACTGATTACGGCGCTTTTGTAGAACTGGAACAAGGCGTTGAAGGCTTGATCCATATTAGTGAGATGTCTTGGTCAAAACGGATCAAACATCCATCAAAAGTTGTTCAGGTTGGGGATGAAGTCGAAGTGATTATCTTGGCGATGGATATTGAAAACCGTCGTATTAGCCTCGGTATGAAGCAAATCGAGCCTAATCCTTGGGAAATCGTGAAAAGTAAATACCTCGAAGGTGACGTTATACGCGGTAAGATCAGAAATATCACTGATTTCGGTATTTTTGTTGGCATTGAAGATGGTATTGATGGACTTATCCACATCTCAGACATCAGCTGGGTAGACCGTATTAACCATCCGGGCGATCTCTACAAGAAAGGCGATGAAGTCGAAGCCAAAGTTCTCCAAATCGACTGCGAAGGCGAAAGATTCTCTTTGGGCATCAAGCAATTGACTCCTGACCCATGGGCAGCTGCAGCTCTGGAAATGCCTGCAGGAACAAAGAGTAAAGGTGTCGTCACTAAGATAGCTGACTTCGGCGTCTTTGTTGAAATTGCTCCTGGCGTGGAAGGCATGGTGCACATTAGTGAACTTGACGTTGAAAACGTTGCCAAAGCCGAAGATGCTGTTAAAGAAGGCGACGAAATTGAGTTCATCGTTTTATCGTCTGACAGTGAAGATCGACGTTTCTCACTTTCTCGTAAAGCCTTTATCCAAGGGCTAAAAGGGGAAGATATGCAAGAGTACATTAGTCAGGTAGCAGAGCCTAAAACCGGACTAGCCGACGCTTTTGCTAAAGCAAAACTTGCCTTAGAAGGGCCTGAAGCTGAGAAAAAGAAAGAAGAAGAAAAAGCAGAAAAAGCAGAAAAAGCAGAAAAAGCAGAAAAAGCAGAAAAAGCAGAAAAAGCAGAAAAAGCAGAA
>PBRN01000081.1 GCA_002725955.1 Pseudobdellovibrionaceae bacterium | reverse complement strand
TCTTCCAAGCCTGTTCAGCGGGAAATGGACATGCTTTTGACAGTCGGCGAAAGAATCACAATGGCCCTAATGAGCATGGCTCTAGCAGACTTAAAAATTACCGCTATTTCTCTAACTGGATCACAAAGCGGTATTTGGACGGATGCGAGTCATGGTAATGCCCGCATCCAAGATATAAAAACCCATCGTATTAGCGAGTCACTAGAAAAATATAAAGTTGTCATCGTAGCAGGGTTTCAAGGCATGAATCCTGAATCCAAAGAAATTACCACTCTGGGCCGCGGAGGCTCAGATCTTACCGCTTTAGCGATTGCCAAGAAAATGAATGCCGATATCTGCGAGTTATATAAAGACGTAGACGGAGTCTACACATCTGATCCCAAGTGTAACAAAGGGGCAAAATTAATCAAAAAATTATCATGGGATTTACTAGAAGAGCTAACCTGGAACGGAGCAGGCATAGTACACTCGAGAGCCGCATTTTTGGCTCACAAATACAAAATCCCATTTACTATAAGGCCTACTGGAAAATTCAATAATAACGGCACCACCATTCAAGGATTATCTGAGATGGAATCTCTGCAAATTTCAGCAATAACTCATAAAAATGGGTTAAGGACAGTGGTTACAACCAGTGACCAAAAAAACTCCATGGAGAAAGCTCAAGCATGGCTGTGGGAAAAGGGCGAAGCCCCAATAGTTTGCCAACTCCAAGCCAGTGGGAAAGACTATATTTTGAGCCAGATTATACCTGACAATCTGATCAAGGAATTTCTGAACTTCACCTCAAAAGACTTATCCAATGCTCACACCGAGCACAGCTCCGAATCACTAACAAGTATTTCAATAGTTGGGTCCGGATTCAAGCAATCACCTGAATTTATTAAGAAGATCATGAACCTAGTCAAAGCACCCATTTTATATACTGAGGTGAACACTGCTTCTGTCATGATAATGGTTGCCGAGGAATACGGCCAAAAAACGATCGAAAACATCCATAAAGATTTATTTGAAACTTAAAATTAAAGCTCAAAACCCATACCCAGTCCAAGCCCTGGCGCAAAAACATTCGATACTGTCATACCCCAAAATCCAAACCATAGCATAATGGGCTTCAAATCATATGTTAGTCTGCTCATACCTACTATCGTCGGGCTTGTCCCGGGCACGACTCTATTATCGACTATAGCCGCAAAATCAACTGGCGCTGAGGTTTTCCCAGTTACAACACCAACCCCTAAACTAAAGTCACTTATCAAAAATACTTGTTCACTAAATTTATAGGTTGAACCAATTCCACCCACCAGACCAAAACTGCTCAATGATATTTCAGCATCTAATAGTTCAGAATCTATATAACCAGCTGTACTAGAACCAGATAGGCCATATATTCGACCAACATAGTAAAAGCCTTTCTTCCAATACCAGTAACCAGAGGCCTCCGCAGTAGCAGCTGCTAACCCCTTCCCAATACCGAGAGATGCAACACCCACACCAGTCAACACAAATGATTTTTTACGCTTTCGAAATACCTTGAAATTTTTTTCTATATCAGAAGTTTTATTATCATCAATTCTTATGGCTCTATGAGATTTTAATATCCTGCCAAACCTTTTTTTAATTCTAATCTGTCTAACACTACCCTTAAAATCTGTCACCGTTCCCCAAGCTATCAAAATATCATTTGAATTCAATACAGCAACATAATCGTCAATCGTTAATCGATTTGTTTCTATTTCACACTTTGTTTGCCGTCGATCACACTTAATAGGCCAGTCTGCCCACAAATTACTAGAAAATATGGTAACCATAACAAGACAACAGTAACGAAAAAAGTGCGATGTATTCATCACATTCCCCACTAATGCGGATCCAGTTGATCCTTGATTCTATTTTTAACCTCATCATCCATTTCAAGAGCATCTATCTGATCCGTATCAGAACCGGCTAGTACTTGAAAGGCCAATAAGTAANNTAACTCTATTTTTATTTTTCTTCATAGAACGNAATAATTCTGGNATCGTTTTCCAAGTAGAAGGAACGGAGAACTTCTCATTATTAAGNAAAACTAGATGNAAAAGATACTCATCAATCCCGATNACTAAAGCCTGATCAAAGGTACATTTAAANACCAGATCANCCGCTAATTCTGGNTGACCTAACGCTATTGAAGCTTGAGCTATNATCTGATCCTTTAAACCCATTTCTTGAACAATNTCAAAATAGTGACCNGGNAGATCAAAACTCCAAGGCGGNACTCGNAATAAACCCTTGAGATCCCTAGCTGCGACCAANACTATATTTTTTTTCATCTGCATCGGGANNCNCANANTNNTAATTAATAAACTNATTATGCACTACTAATGNACTAGCTGACATCACATATCTGATCGAGCACTTTTTTGGTAATNCCNTGNAAAGTCTCCATAGTNCCTATNGATTCTGCNGCAACTGCCTCATAATCATCATGACCNGCTGGATTCAACTCCCTGCGCATAACTTCNATAGGAGCCAAATTCTTTAAGTCTACTTTATTGTACTGAATCACATAGGGAAGCATAGATGGTAAATATCCCGCAGAAGCCATNAGNTCCTTNGCCTTTGCAAAAGCATGGATATTCTCAGGTAACTTTTCTACTCNNGCATCTGCTACAAAAACCCANCCATCCAAACCCCTGATAATTGTTGAAACAACAGACTTGTAGACCCGGCTNGCCGGAATAGTGAAGATATGAAGCTTTAAATGAAAATCTTTAACATGACCTAAACTAATCGGCAAAAANTCAAAAAAGTGANTTGAAGANGCNTTATCTATTTCGAATAAGCCNGTCTTAATTTCCGGNGTCGAGTTCGCTAAAACAGACTGCANATTAGNNGACTTACCAGACCCACTTGGNCCAAAATAGACTATCTTACAGTTAATCTCTTTAGTATCAAAGTTGGTAAAAGCCATAACCTCATCTTTGTTCNTAAACCTGAATTGAATCCACCTTGGTTCCAAAAACAGANACNGCTTCAAGAGTCACAGGCTGCTGCCCNATATCATTAATGATAGANGCTCGTTCTTCTGACTTTTCTCTATTCCTTTGNTCCAGAAGNTTTTCTTCTGAAANGNTTCNNGAATGTTCNTCTGACTTTGGAATAGCTGCAAAATCNCCTTTAAAGCCAAACATCANCTCAAACTGTTCGCGAACCTTAAGCTGAATATNTCTCTGCAGCAGCTTCCCCCCNGCCATGGTNCTAGGGTCAACTGCCACAAGTATCTTATCAGGAGAATATTCAATCAACCAAGCTTCTTCGATTATTCTAGCCTGAAGTGGCTTAGTTTTCTTCCAACTATCGACTANNTCTCGCCAAGAATTTGGCCATTNCTGCTGNGCNNCNNCCGNAGGGGCCNCCNCATTCTTTGGAGAGACATTTANTTCTCCTNTTTTATGCTGAATCGATGGGACAGTTATTTCAGNACTAGCAGCCACTTGATTAAATTTCATCTTTAAATTTGAATCGGNAGNNACCCGATGAGATACTTCTTTTTGTACAGGNTTCTGNTNGACTGATGAAACCTTNTCCTGCTTTNCATCATCTGNCNGAATTGACTGNTTGAATGCTTTTCTCANGTCANGCGNNCTCTTTGGTTTCACNATNGAATGTTGANTNGNAACCNANGGCTCTTGCTTNGGGGCTACCTGAGCAGANTTACCTGAAAGACCATTTATAGTCGGAAGNCCNGGNTCTAAACACCACTCAAATAGGTAATTCTCTGCAACNAACCTGTCTAACATACCACCATTCAGGTCTANCCGACATTTTACCAATGTTCGGAATATACGGTTCAAATCAAATAACCCAGCTGAAGANCCAATNTCAGTCAATNCTTTTACATCAGCATCACTCAGCCCTAGAGTAGATGCTTCCANTGAAGCAGAACCNAGATCTTTAATAATAAANCAGTGCCGGGTGAACTTANTTAATTCCTCAANAGCNGAACCAAACTCNANACCACTCTGATCCCAGACTTCCATAACATTAAAAGCGCCAGCAGCATCCTTNTCTACCAANGCCTTAAGAANACTTAAGTATTGTTCTGATGCAGCATGAGACACCATGCTACCNAGAAGTTNCATTGTAAGTGCNCCATTACCTANNGCAATAGCCTGATCCAAAAAGGTTAGAGAGTCCCTCATAGANCCATGACCCTCTTTCGCTACAATACCCAAAACNCCCTNNTCGNAATCAATTTTTTCAANCTCTAGAATTTNTTCGAGNCTANGAACNATATCAACAACAGATATTCTCTTGAGGTGATAAGTCTGACAGCGACTCAGAATCGTCTCAGGNATTTTTTGCAATTCAGTAGTAGCAAAAANAAAGATCACATGANTAGGGGGCTCTTCCAAAGTTTTTANCAGAGCATTNAACGCACTCTGAGANAGCATATGAACTTCATCAATAATATANATCTTATACTTCGACCGCTGAGACACATATTCTACTGTCTGTTGCAGTTCTCTAACATCATCAACACCGGTATTTGATGCCCCATCTATTTCCAGAACATCTTCATGACAACCAGANGNTATTAATTTACAGCTCTCACATTCGTTACAAGAATCTTGNGANACTCCTNNATCACANTTTAGCGCTTTNGCNAGCAACCTAGCTGTAGTCGTTTTNCCAACTCCCCTGACTCCAGAAAAAATAATCGCCTGCGGTATCCGATCAAGCCTGATCGCATTACCTAATGTCTGNACCATATTGCTTTGACCAACTAAATCNGAAAAGCTAGCTGGCCTGTATTTGCGAGCCAATGATTGATAGGACATGGATACCTCGAGTTGATATAGAAAAAGCGCGAGGTGATAGCTAGATTACCTGAGCACCTACTAACATCTGCTACCGTTGCTACCTTCCGGTCCTGGCGGGGTTCACAGAGCAGCATCACTCAGGATCTAGCTATCACTTCGCGCTTTCAATGACCAAGACCTAATTTACAAAAACTACCAGAAGTGTCCAGTAAAGATCTAAGTCGTCACGACTCTTAGCATCGTATTTTTGGCGGAGAGGGGGGGATTCGAACCCCCGAGACAGTTTCCCACCCACACGCTTTCCAGGCGTGCGCCTTCAACCACTCGGCCACCTCTCCATGAGGCCCATATCCGTATCAATATTTGATATTATTCTCAAGATAAAATACAGTTTTTAGCCCAAGGATATTTCAAAAATGAGGTCAGATTCACTTTGGTCGATAAATAATCGCAAGCTCAGGCTTCAAAACTACACCTTCCTGAAACTCTCTGGATAAAGAAAGCCTAAGCGCACCTCCTTCAAAACGACCAAATGAAATTCTTTTATCTTCCCACCTTAACGCTAGATGACCATTGTACAAATTGAAGCTTCCTGCTACCACGGCCCCGAGTCCTTTTTCTCCACGACTATAACCAGTCAATATACCTGGATAAAAATCACCCTCTGACTCAGAGCGATTAGCAAATACAAGCAGATCAACTGATGAATCAGAACCTACCCAAGCACCTGAAAGAGGCTTCACCAATTCATAATCCTTTGACAAAAAAGGAACTTGACCTTTTATTACCTCAAAACGACCCGCCACCCCATATGACTTAGAAACCCACCTACCCGCCATAAAGTCGCCCACGGCATTATCTATTTTCAGGTTTGCCTCACCTTCACCATTCAAAACTTGACCATCAAGTATTGCTGGGACGCTTAAAAAACGATGGACAATAAACTCCCTTGACTTGAACCCCCCAAAAAACAGAGTCGCAACAACTTTCATCCCATTATTATCTGGTTTAACATTAATTCGGATCGGATGATAAAGGTCCCTCTTATCTATATAGAGATACCCATACCACTCGCCAACCGGAAGAAAAACTCCAGGAGCTTTCTTGCCAACAGCTGTCTCTAGGCTCAAATTGGGGCTTCTCTTCCGCTTATCTGGAACCTGCAAAACAAAATGCTCTTTCGATTTTTCCAAATAACAAATTTTCCCACAAGACAGTCCATTACCACTAACGCTGCAAACTCGTTTCTTTAAACCATCAGATAGTACTAACTCCAGATCCCAGAAATCATAATTACCTTCTGGGTAAAATTCATCTAAACAATAGCCTTGATTGCTGCAAGCAGGACCTCTAGAAGCCCATTCCACCTGCACTTTAAAATCACCAAACAAACGTGTACTTGGTACACTTGACCCCCACTTACCACCACGAACCCTGACCCTAGTCGACGTTCCATCACAATATCCATGGTATTCACCTGCGAGTTCCCTTTTAACAGGAGCATCCTGCACAATAGACTCGATCAATGTATTAATTTGACTCAAGCTATAGCGATTGCGGGGTAACAATAGAAACCTTCCCTTTTTGGGGTTGTCTCCCTCCTTATCAAGAAGATCACCAACTAGTAGCTTTCTGCTTTTCCAATTAACTTTTGAAACTTTAAGGCCTTTTGAATCACCAGTGAAAACTAGACTATTCTCTCCAGCTTGGAAAACCACACTAGGAAACCATAAGGAGGAATACTCTGAAGAATCCCATGATCCCTGAGAAAACCTAAAAACAGCCTGATAGTGACGAGGACCTGATCGCACTAAATCCATCGTCACAGGGACTTTTACGGGCTGATCATGAAACCAGAAAAAACCAATCCATCGTCCTGCTGCTGGCTGACTAGCTTGACTCTCAGATTCCGAAACATCAATTTTGCTTGTACCGCTAACACACGCTGCCAAGCACAATACCCAAAGATATATAAAAAAATTCATAACCAGAAGTCCTTGAGACACTAGGCAGCTAATTGCAGGAATCAAAATACCTTACTCTGTTCCTGTTTCCCTGCAAGCTGTCGAATTTAAGTTCAGAGCATCCATAATAATTCTTTGCTGTTCTTTCTGATGGCTTTTCGTTGATCCCTCGGCTGTTGTGCCAGCACTTTTTCTTCCACAATAGCGAAAACCAACATTCCCACCTATACCAAGTGCGATTTTCTTTATCCTATGCCTAACAAATGTCCAACAACCCATATTTGAAGGCTCTTCTTGGGTCCAAAGCACCTCCTTCATATTTGGAAATTTCTTCAAGATATCATCCACTTGGTTCTCCGGAAACGGATACATTTGCTCCAGCCTAACAATGGCTATCTCATCACCAACGCCATTGTCCATTTTACCTTGCGCTAAATCATAGAAGATTTTACCCGAACAAAAAACGACCCTATGCACTTTTGTTGCTTCGCCAATTGATTTATCGCCCAAAACTTCATTAAATTCACCATGTGAAAACTCTTTGTAATCTGAAACCACCTTAGGATGCCTTAACAAACTTTTCGGCGTCATAATTATTAAAGGTTTACGGAACTCTCGCAACAACTGCCGTCTTAATAGGTGAAAGATTTGAGCTGGTGTCGTTACATTAGCCATCTGAATATTTAAATTACCACATAGCTGCAGAAACCTCTCTGGTCGAGCACTAGAATGCTCTGGCCCCATACCCTCATGGCCATGAGGCAACATGAGAACCAAGCCTGATTGCTGCTTCCACTTAGCCTCTGATGCAGCTAGAAACTGGTCAATAATTATCTGAGCACCATTACTGAAGTCGCCAAATTGCGCCTCCCACATAACCAGCGCATCGCGGTCCGCAACAGAATATCCGAACTCAAAGCCCAAAACTCCCTGTTCAGATAAAGAACTATTGATAATATCTACCTTAGCCTGGTCTTTACTTATTTGATTGAGCAGATGTAAGTGAGCACCGGTTTCATAGTCTTTAATGACAGCATGCCTTTGGCTAAAAGTACCTCTTTGACAATCCTGACCAGAAAGTCGGATATGATGACCCTCTGTAGCTAAAGTACCAAAAGCCAGCAGCTCAGCTAATGCCCAATCGATTCCACCCTTATCTTGAGCCATTTTTTTCCGATTAGAGAAAAGCCTATTAACCTTCGGGTGAGATTTGAAACCCTCCGGCACATGAGTAATTGCCGCCACAATTTCTTCAAGCTTACTCTGAGGGACCTTAGTATTTACTGATTTAAAGAAGTCCTCTTCTACAACACGCGGACAAATCAAACTCTTTTTCAATTCCATCGGAGTTTCAGTTATAGTATCAGCTGTGCCATGTCTAACCCGATCGAGGCAATCTTGCAAAAAACCCCTAAAGATTTTTGATCTTTCCTCAGACTCACCAGCTGATAAAACTTTTTCCTGTTCTAATACAGATCCATATAAACCTAATGTAGTTTTATGCTTCTTGATTTTTCGATACATATGAGGCTGAGTAAATGAAGGCTCATCCGTCTCATTATGACCATGACGGCGGTAACCCACCAAATCAATAACAACATCAGAACTATACTTCTGCCTATAAGCTACAGCTAACTTAGCAGTCCAAACAACTGCCTCCGGATCATCTGCATTAACATGCAATACTGGAGCTCTAACTATCTTGGCAATATCGGAACTATATGTACAAGACCTGGACTCATAGGGGTTCGTCGTAAAACCCACTTGATTGTTGGTAATAATGTGGATTGTACCACCAGTAGTATAAGATTCGAGACCAGACAAATTAATAGTTTCGGTTACTATGCCTTGACCAATGAAAGCAGCATCACCATGAACCAGAACAGGCAACAAGCGCTTCCGCTCTGTGTCTCCATAAAGACGCTGCCTAGCACGGGTGAAACCTTCAACGACAGGGTTTACCGCTTCTAGATGAGAAGGATTAGGAGATAAATATAAAACAACCTTCTTACCATCCNCTGGCTCTATAANGCTNGAAAAACCNTTGTGATATTTCACATCGCCATCAATATCAAAGGTATTATAATCACTNCCCTCAAACTCTTTTAACATCAGTTCATAAGGCTTACCCATAAAATTNGCCAAAGTATTCAANCGACCGCGATGAGCCATCCCCAAGTANACTTCTTCTACGCCCNCACTAGCAGCTTCTTTNGTCATAAAATCCAATANGGGNAGGAAACTCTCTAATCCTTCTATAGAAAAACGNTTCTGNCCCAAATAGCGATCGCCTAAAAACTTTTCAAANCCTTCTGCTTCAACTANCTTTTGATGGATACGTANCTTCTCTTCTTTTGANAACGNCGGCTTATTGCGACAACTTTCCATTTGATGCTGAAACCAAACTACAGCATCAGTATTCATAATATCTCTAAAGTCAGCACCTATCCTCCCAGCATATGTATCTTGGAGCAANTCATAGATTTCGCGAAAGGAAACAGCACCTTCAAACGGCAGATTATAAGGCTTAACTTGCTTATCAAGGTCAATATCACCCAAGCCGTGACCACTAGGCAACATATCCGCTGGAATNTCAGGCTTNGGNTCAAGCGGGTTCAAATGAGCACATCGATGNCCCATACGCCGATACAGGTTGATGAANGCTTCGACCTTNGACTCTATCCTAACATCATGACCAGANTCAGNATCGTTGATCNCACCTGATTGAGTCGCAAATTCATAACCCTCAAAAAAACGAACCCAAGAGCTATCTACAGCTTTNGGGTCAGCTAAATATTGCTGATAAAGATGGTCTATGAAAGCAGCATTAGCNCCGTTCATATAGCTAAATTTATCTTGGCCGGAAGCCCCCTGAGTCATCAACCTTGCCCCTTGTTAAATATTGAGTGCCATTTTATCTGTATCGAGACACGCCTCTTTAATTGCCTCTGATAATGTNGGATGAGCATGCACTGAGCGAGCCACATCTTCGCTACTTGCCGAATATTCAAATGCTAATGCCACTTCGCCAATAAGTTCCGAAGCAGATGGCCCTACTACGTGGACACCCAATAATCTATCCGTCTTCTTATCNGAGATAACCTTNACAAAGCCATCCGTTGAACCCATACATTGTGCACGACCATTGGCAGTAAAGGGAAATTTGCCAATCTTAGCATCTATACCTTTCNGCTTACATTCTTCAGCAGTCAGACCAACAGTAGCGACTTCAGGACTAGTATAAACAACAGAAGGAATNGCATCATAATTAACATGCCCNGGAATACCTGCAATATTTTCGATGCAGGCAACGGCTTCCTCTTCAGCTTTATGAGCTAGCATAGGGCCTTCAATCACATCACCTATTGCATAAATGCCTTCAGCCACTGTCTTAAATTTATTATCTACTAGTATCTTACCATTTTTCTCCNGAGAAATTCCGACNNGTTCAAGACCCAAAGCGTCTGTATAGGCTCGTCGNCCGACACTNACCAAGACCTTATCTGCCTCAATTTCAAAGNTNTCGGACTTTTTCTCACACCCAACAATCAGCTTTTTGCCTTTTTTATCGATACTCTTCAGCATAGTTCCAGTATGGAATTCCATACCTTCATGCTTTTTCAAAAGACGAACCATCAGCTTCACCACATCACGATCCGCATTTCCCATAATATTGTCTAAGGCTTCCACAACTGTTACCTTAGCCCCAAGTCGGGCCCATACGCTCCCNAACTCCAGCCCAATNACTCCCCCACCTACAACCACCAAATGCCCAGGAACCTTATCAAACTGCAAAGCACCAGTAGANCTTACAANATTAACCTCATCAAACGGCGCAAAAGGCAACTCGATNGGGGCGCTCCCTGTNGCNATAATGCAATGNTTATAACTATACTGCTCTTTTTGATTGCCNTTAGTCACTTCAATAACACCCGGACTAACGAAAGACCCTATTCCTTCCAAAGATTTGACTTTATTCTTCTTGAATAANCCAGCAACCCCAACAGTCATACCTGAAACAATCTTAGATTTCCGCTCCTGCATTTTTCTAAGATCAAAGGCTAATTTAGTATATTTAATGCCTAATTCCGCACCTTCACTCTTTGCATGAGCATAAGCCTCACTAGATTGNAGCAAAGCTTTGCTNGGTATACANCCAACATTNAGNCATGTTCCACCNAGTGTANCNCNNNACTCTACACAAGCAGTTTTAAAACCTAACTGGGCGGCCTTAATTGCCGCAATATAGCCCCCNGGNCCACTACCAATGACTATTACATCAAAATCTGAACTCATTTCATACTCCAAGCAGAAGACGAGAAGGATCTTCTATGTTTTCTTTAATCTTAACGAGAAAGCCNACNGCCCCTTTTCCATCNACTATCCTATGNTCATATGATAGTGCTACATACATCATGGGTCTAATCACGATCTCNCCATTCACNACCACNGGACGTTGCTCTATTTTATGCATACCCAAAATACCGCTCTGTGGTGGGTTCAAAATCGGTGTAGACATAAGAGAACCAAAAGTNCCCCCATTCGAAATAGTAAAGGTTCCGCCAGCTAAATCATCAACTGATATTTTTCCATCGCGGCCNTTCTTTGCATAATTAAGAATACCGGATTCAACCTGATCGAATGTCATAGACTCACANTTACGCAACACNGGCACCATCAAGCCCTTATCTGTAGATACAGCAACCCCGATATCTTGATAATCGTNTAAAACTAACTCNGGCTCATCTACATAACCATTAATTTCAGGNTATGCCTTTANNGCCTCCACAGTAGCTTTTACAAAAAAGCTCATAAACCCCAAACCAACACCATGCTTTTCCTTAAAACCTTCTTTNTANTTTTTTCTCAANTCCATCACAGCNGTCATATCAATTTCATTAAATGTCGTAAGCATAGCAGCTGTATGTTGCGCAGACACCAACCGNTCGGCGATTTTTTGACGTAACCTAGACATTTTCTCTCGNCGCACATTTCGANTACCAGGANCGATTGATGCAGATGCAGATNCAGATGCAGATGCAGATGCAGGCACTGGNTTTTCATCNGGCGACGCNGGNAGNGGCTCTACTTTTTTTGAATCCATATGCTCNACGATATCACCTTTAATTAANCGCCCATCCCGCCCAGTCCCTTCAAGATTATTAACATCAATATTATGTTGCGANACCATGCGTGTNACAGCNGGACTAAGAGGCTGACTATGCTCGGAAGTTGATACGCCTTGTGGACTAAGNTCNTTAANANTTTCAGCGGACNCNCCATCCNGCGGGCTTGTTCCAGTTGGACTNCGGGCNGCCGTTGGCTTGACAGCATCAGTGTCAATCACCGCCAACACNTCACCTACAACAACAGTCTCTCCTTCATTTCTTTGGATTGTGATGATCCCAGCAGCCTCTGCCACTATTTCGACTGTTGCTTTATCAGTTTCCAGCTCNACTAGAACTTCATCCATATCAGCGTAATCACCNGTCTTTTTGTGCCACTGATATATCTCTCCTTCTGAAACCGATTCTCCTACAGCAGGTACTTTGACCTCAAATGCCATGATTATCTCCGCATAGCTAAGTAAATATGGATACATTGAAATAGTNTGAGACTTCATTATGACTTACATAGGAAGTTTTCACCCGTATATCTAACCAAATTGCATCCCCANAGTTAGATTACTAAAAGATTTATAGTTCTCTTCATTAATACGTTGCAACTGATAACAATCACATNAGAGCAAATTNTTTTCGATTCCATTTGTTTCTAAATTTTTAATTCAAAAAAGTTTCAAATAAGACCAAGATCNCCANTGTACAAACAATGATTGACATATAAGGCTCCTCAACATAGAAGGAGATCAGCTTTTAAAAATTTATTNAACAGGACATAATAGCACACTTTGGATTCAAAATTAGATCTTGATGATGTCCTCTGAAAAGCGACTNCAGCAAGCNCATGACATTGCTGTCTGAAAGGGATTTTGATGAGAAGAAATATAATAATTTTATGCTTNTCANTANTGGCATANACACATTCTGCAACCGGNTCTACTACCAGTAANTATGCTATTGATAAAGAAGGCACCAGTAAANACTGCGAGTTCTTTATTTCATCTTTTGGGGATGCCGTAAAAAATGANCGGGATCGNTGGTTAGAAGGCATATTAGAAATTAATNCCGACCTAAGGCGAANACAAAANGGCCAAATCATGANGGTCGGAGCACGAGCTATTTATGAAAATGGNATGAATAANNTAAGAAAAACNAAGACCTTCTTTGGNNAATATACTGGTAAAGGCTATTTATTCAAATTNCCNTACCAAGACCAAGATGCTAANCAACAAAACTANGCAAAGATCAAAGTCTTTAACTTTTTNGTTGACATCAGGAATAAGGATGACGGATCTCATTCNNGATTATGGATGAATAGAGGCGGCTTAACTCCAGANTCAACTTTTTGGGGTTACCCTAACCGCTATGTCTCAAGAGGAACTAAAAGTGGGATTACCTACACTCTGCCNAAGTCTCCNATATTGAGACTAAAAGAAAGTTGNCAAAATTAATTCTTCGGCAAAANNCCCGACACAANAGACTTATGNTCAACCTCAGAGAACTTCNCTTCTGNNTCTCTGACNACCTTTAGCNAGACNGCTATTTCCTGTGATGCTAAGTTATCTCTAAAAGCCTGNGCCTGAGACAGNGGGTATTCACGATTCCAGTCAGTATGGTACATTAGGACCTTANATTTCAAACCATCAAAATCCCAATCTATTGATCTTTGTTCGAAAAACTCGTCNGAACCANTAGNCTGTANATCTTTAATAGCNGCCTTAACGTCTANNCTTTTGGTTTTATTATATACAAATTCAGNGTCATAAANNCCATCACCNAGTAANACCCACTTTAAAGAGGNNCTAGACTTTGCCTGAAAAGCCNCAGGNACTGTAGCCANNCCATAACCCCAAATTCCTATNAATTCCTTCTNAGGATCCTTTGATTCAAAAAAACTTCCTANNNCTTTCTGACTAGCTTCNCCACCAAAGTCACGANTGAAGTTTCCCGCTANAAATANAACATTATANTTNGCNGCCAAAACGACTTGAGCNCGCCAGTCCGAACAACTGATTTTCTCTTTANCTNCCNCAGGCNCNATAACAGCNACTAAAGGCAAGNCGTTAGATTGCTTACAATAGCTCCAAACCAANGNAATATCNCTNNTACCNGGGAACTCCCCGTCTTCCTCGAGCACGAAGTTAGTAACGGNTANATCAGCGGGCGTCACACAACCGACACAAAATANCGAAAGAAAAGAAATCAAACTCNANTATTTCATANTCATAGCNGGGACTCCTTATAGCCCACACGTTTNCTTATCCANGTCANAGCATNATCAAAACCATCAGTNAGATCAAATTCAATCTCAGATAGNCATCTGTTTTTATTTAANTTCTTGTCGTAGAGCACATCATACCTCTGATCAAGCAANAGCCTTACGACCTCTGAAAAGTTTCTTTCTTCAACCAAACCAANAAGCTTTTCACGAAACGAGACTGANAAGTACTTCTTAAATAACAACATCCTCTGNCTGAANAATTCATCTGATTCTGAGCTCCAGTTCGCTACATATTCANCAACCAAATGCTNAATTCGCGANTCCTTNCACCGNTAACAGTATACCATNGGAGAAGATCTTATGTTATTCCTGATAACGAGAGGAAGTNNCACTGGCCCAATAAAGTTCTCAAACTCAACCANAATAGTAGNCGNANCNTTATGCCTTGTATAATAATCNGCGATCTTATTCTCGAAGTTCTGCTGAGTAGGGCTCGGNATATCAATATTAAAGTCACCAAGNGCTGAGCCCCTGTGATTTGCAATGNCTTCAAAGTCCANATGCGGAAAATTTGATGGCAANCGNCGCAGTAAAGCCGTCTTCCCTGAACCAGTTCTGCCATTGAGAACTAATANNGGGTGAGAACCAAACGACTCCAATGCATTTAACACGTCTTTACGATANCACTTGTAACCACCGGTAAATAAAAANACTTCAAAACCAATGGCCGTCAAAAGCNTAGCNACGGAATGNGANCGCATGCCTCCCCGCCAGCAATATANNGCTACACGCCTTTCGGGGCACAATGCNATAATCTGCTCCAAAAATCGATCAACTTTTAGGGCGAAAAATTCCAGCCCNAGCTGAACAGCTGGCAGGTGNCCTTGCTGCTTATAAACACAACCAACCTCATGCCGCTCCTCATCAGAAAACAGCGGCANATTATAACTCCCGACTACCGANCCTTTGATAAACTCTATTGGNCTTCGCAGGTCAACNATCGGCACANAGTCACTTAANCCGGCNGAANGAAAGTTCTTATAGAATAACTNATGCTGGGAGCCTGAAGCNTNAGGTTCCTGAAAAGGGGTTTTCATAAAATATATAACTCGTTCCGTAATCNCTGATCTCAAAATAAACCTGTTTTTCNCCTGGATCTATTTTATAGTTTAAATTCTTATCAAAAGTNCCATANCCAAAGCGGTAAGGCCTTGCCAAACTGCTTTCCGTAGCAGTAGCTGTNGTAAGCTTATCAATTTTNATAAATCGGTACATTATTTTGCCTTCACTAATAACATCTAACACACCATTAGTTCCGGTCCAATTTTGAATACCCCGCGAGATCTTATTTTGTGTTTCCTGAGTACACGACATCAAGCTACTCAGCAAAAGCAGTATCACACCCGTTCTAATCATGAGAATCACCTCGAAACCAAACTCNGTTAAATAACTTCAACAAAGANCTACCAAAAAAAGGGGGCTAGNGCCCCCTTTTTCCAATAAATTTTAACTTTTTTCTAGCTTACAACGGAAACCTCTGGNCCCTTCTTTTCNGAAGATAAACTAAGGCCATCTGAAACACTNGGAGCAACATACTGNTCCTTTANNCCAGNGCCAGGAGGAATCTGCTCAATATTCATACTTGACCGACCGTTAAACTGCGCACCCTCNGTGATTACTAATANCGGNGTTAAAATATCACCTTCAAAAGANCAGGTAGAACAGAGTTCAACCCTACCTCTAGCTTCCAGTCGACCCTGAATGCGNCCCTGAATNACTACTTCATCNGCTTTAATATCAGCACTTATCAGCGCCTCTTCTTCAATGATTAGCAAGCCTTCAGAAATTATCTCTCCCTCAATTTTGCCGCCAATNCTNGTTGANCCNCGACAATAAAGCTTGCCATTAAAATGNCACCCACTCGTTAGAATTGTAACAGCAGAGGCTGTAATNTCTCCCCGCTTGCTTTTACTGGCAGCTGCCGCCGCTTTTGGATTTCCGGAAAACACAAACACCTCCTAGCCCAGTCGGCTTTATTACCTGCAGGATATTTGGGCTAACCTGCTAAAAGCTAATATAATGTATTCAATGGCAATNAATCGACAGGTAAAAAATCTATGTCTAATATAATAATTATACCACCATTTCGACGCACCACAGTCAAGTTCAATAANTTTAGGTGGTTAGAGGATGAGGACTGGTCTCCNGATGATATGCTGTTTTTTAAAAAGGAGAAAGAAAAGGCTTTAAAATCCTANAATAAAAGCCTTATTCAGCAAAACCTCAAAAAAATAAAACACGAAGCTAATCGAAAGCGGTGGATCCTAAAAAATGAGCAGAANGCTGTNGGCTGGACTGAAATCCATACTTTTTCTGACAAATACAACAANGGGGATCTATTCTATAAAATACCGGATAGTTGCACCACCAANACACTACCAATTATNATCTCAACCATATTCATAACNGGAAAGTTAGACCAANTCCGTGTTCATAATTGTTGTGANCAAATCTCTAANNACATGAGTAANTTNCCCCAGAAAAAAATNTACNCTTTCACAGGAANNCCAGTCTNCGAACCAAAANTTAAAATAANTAATGTCACTGANATCTCATCTGAAATGTGGTGGNNTTCTAACTTAGGTNATGAAACAAAAGATCAAGTAAAACACTTACAGGAAAGAATGATCCGGGANGAAAAGAGATTGCGCCAGCAATCTTGCCCNCCNCCTAAAAAAACCAAGCCCCTTATTGTGAAGCTTTTTTTTCCTTGGAGGTAGGCCACACCTGAACACNCTANNGAAGAGTGCTCAAGAANAGACTTAAAATGAAAATTAACGCTTGGAAAATTGGTAACGAGCTCTTGCACCTTTTTGGCCATAGAGTTTTCGCTCTTTCTTTCGCGCATCTCGGGTTATCAAACCCTCAGATTTAAGAATTTTACGGTTTTCCGGATCCATCTCNGATAATGCCNTTGAAATAGCNTGCCTAATGGCACCGGCCTGACCTTGTAGTCCACCACCAACAACATTGATGTTAATGTCAAACTTACCTACGCTATCAGTCAACTCCAAAGGCTGCATAACAACCATTTTCGANGTAGCTCTCAGGTAATACTCATCAAGACTTCTTTTGTTGACCTTGATTTCACCTGTTCCGTTTTTNACCCAGATTCTAGCAATCGANGTCTTACGCTTGCCGACAATATGNAGAGTTTGCTCAGCCATTTATTATTTACTCCTAATTAGGTATTCGCAGTTCTTGCAGCCATAGGTACTGGCTTCTGTGATTCATGGGGNTGCTCATTACCAGCATACACCTTTAGATTCCCCAATAACTTTCTTCCCATCTTATTGCTTGGGAGCATACCTTTAACAGCGAACTTCACCAATCTGTCTGGATTGTCTTTCAGCATATCCTGAGCTTTTGTAGCTTTGATGCCACCGATAAAGTTNGTATGNCGATAATAAANTTTATCACGCCACTTATTACCAGTTAGCTTTATCTTGTCTACATTGATAACGANCACATTATCACCNGCATCTAGATGAGGTGTAAATGTGGGTTTATGCTTNCCGCGCAGCACATAAGAAATTTGAGAAGCCATACGACCAAGAGTCTGATCTGTGGCATCAACAATCAACCATTCTTTTTTAATTTCAGCAGGTTTTACTACATGAGTTTTCATGAACTCGTCACTCCAAAATATACTTCAAACAGGACTTAATGTCTGTTATTCCACCCGTGGAACGCCGGACTATACTTGATATATTCACTCTTGGTCAACACAATCTTGCATTGATTGATCAAAAAACTAGCTACTNTTCAAAAAGTAATGCCATTAGGTACACGCGGAAAGGGNATNACATCNCTTATATTAGCCATTCCAGTAACATACTGNACTAGACGCTCGAAGCCNAANCCAAAGCCCGCATGAGGNGTTCCGCCATATCGACGCAGATCTAAGTACCACTCCATTCCAGCCTGAGGAACACCAACCTCATCCATCCTTGCTGACAAAAGGTCTACCTGATCTTCCCTCTGAGACCCACCAATAATTTCNCCAACCCTCGGCACTANGACATCCATTGCAGCTACGGTTTTTTCATCATCATTCANCTTCATATAGAANGCNTTGATATCCTTNGGGTAATCATAAACTATGACAGGCCTCTTAAAGACTTCTTCAGCTAAAAATCTTTCATGTTCAGTTTGCAAGTCATTACCCCATTTGACAGGGTACTGAAACTTTTTAACNTTAAGCAATTGATCAACTGCATCTGTATAAGATATCCGCTGAAACGGCTCNTGCGCCAACTTCANCAGACTTTCTGCTGAAGTTTCTTTATAGGTTTTACCNAGAAATTCNATTTCCTCNGGACANCTTTCNACTATNCCCGNAAACATTGCCCTAATGAATCCTTCAGCTAAATCCATNTCATCTTTCAGGTCNGCAAAAGCCATNTCTGGCTCAACCATCCAAAATTCNGACAAGTGTCTAGCGGTATTCGANTTCTCAGCCCGAAAAGTTGGGCCAAAAGTATATATATCACCCACGGACAGAGCCAAAGCTTCTCCATTGAGCTGNCCACTAACCGCCAAATGTGCTTGCTCACCAAAAAAGTCATCCTTAAAGTTCCAGTTACCCAGATCGTCCTTCTTCCACTGATCCGGCTCCATAGTTGTAACCTGGAACTGCTCTCCCGCTCCCTCACAATCACCAGCAGTAATAAGNGGGGTATGAGCCCAAACAAATCCACGATCCTGAAAATAGCGATGGACCAACTGAGACAATTGGTTACGCACNCTAAACACAGCACCAAATGTATTCGTTCTNCCCCNGATGTGNGCAATTTCCCTCAAAAACTCGAGAGAGTGCCCTTTTTTTTGCAACGGNTATCGATCAGGATCAGCAGTACCAATGACTTCTATTNCCGTTCCNTGAACTTCCCACTGCTGACCTTTACCAGGNGAATCTTTTATAGTCCCCAAGATTTTAACTGAAGAACCGACNGTGCAATCACCCAAAACATCAAAAGCAGCAGTTCCACTGTCTACNATAACCTGTAAATCATGCTGGGTAGATCCGTCATTAATAACCACAAAGGCAAAATTCTTACTAACCCTCTTNGACTTGACCCAACCTCTTACTTCGACTTGCTTNCCATCGACAGCCTGCCCCAAAATATCTTTTATTCTTTGACGACTCACGTCCCCTCCGGATCTTTCTANGTTGGAGANTGCTCCAACTTTGCTTTTTCCATCATAATTAACCGGTTCCACATGTCTGCGGGCAAGTANCGAGANGAACCCTCGACGCCTTGGGACTCATGATATACTTCGTAATATANGCCTAATATATTTCTAGCCACTCNGTACCAGTTAAACCTTTTAACTCTTTCTAGACCTCTTCTACTCAAATCTTCACGTAAGTCAGNATCCTTCAGAACCCTAGCTAGCGTNNTNGCCAATTCATCAACATCATATGGNTCAACCATCAATGCTGCATCACCTACAACTTCCGGNAGTGATGAAGTATTTGAAGTTACAACAGGCACAGCAGACGCCATTGCCTCCAAGGGAGGTAACCCAAACCCTTCATACAAGCTTGGGTACGCAACAACTGCAGCACCGCGGTAATAGTCTTTTAATTCCTCATCATCAACAAAACCCTTGAATATGACGTCATCA
>PBRN01000080.1 GCA_002725955.1 Pseudobdellovibrionaceae bacterium | reverse complement strand
AAATTTAATGGAAGAAAAGTCAATCCACGAATCCGATTTGAATGCTCAAAAAAACAAAGAATCAGAATATCTCAAAGCTGAAGCAAAAAAAAATATAGCAACATCAAAGGCTGCTATATTAGATTCTATGAAAGAAAAAAAAATAGCAATTAGTAAACAAATAGAAGCTGAAGAAAAATCAGAACAACTTAAGCAACTAATCAATCAAAAAAACCGATTATTTCAGGCCATTTCTCATGACCTCAAAACACCACTTACACTGATTTTAAATCCACTTGCAAACTTACAAAGAAGAATTCCGAATGACCAAGATGCTAAAACGGCTAGTAAAAATTCAAAAAAGATACTAAGAGTGGTCGATCAAGTGCTTGATTTTCAAAGGCTGGAAAGCGATCAAAGATTAGAAATAGTCCCCATCAATCTATCTAAATTTATCTATATGTGCAGTGTTCACTTTGAGTCCAGGTGCAAACTCCATGAACTTGAATGCAAACTAATCATCGATGGACATATCATCGACATGTCTCCCGATGAAAAAAAACCAGAGCTACGTGACCACTGGATTATGGCAGACCCAGAAGGGTTAGAAACAATCGTATTAAATTATTTGATAAACGCTATTAAATACAGCCCTAAGGGAGAAGAGATTAAAATAGAAGTACAAACTATTGGTAAAAAAATCAGAGTATCTGTTTCAGATAACGGGCCTGGTATTAAGGAAGAAGTTAAAGATAATCTTTTTCATATACTCTCAGAACAATTTTCAAAAGAAAGTTCATCGCACACATCAGGTCTAGGACTAACTATAGTCAAGAATCTCGCTGAAAAAATGTCTGCTGAAGTCGGAGTAGAAAGTACTTTTGGCCAAGGCAGCATATTTTGGTTTGAATTTGATTATCTTAGTTCAGATAAGGCAATTATCAACGTCCTAATAGTCGAAGATAATCAAAAGTTAGCTAATCAAATTGCAACATTGTTCCTGGAACACTTTGACCAAGATTCAATTATTGTCAAAAATTCCTGTGAAGAAGCTCTAGAATTTTTGCGAAAGTATACAGTATGCACAATCATAGCTGATTACAATCTCCCTCAAAAAAATGGCTTTGATCTGCTTAAAGAAGTAAGTCAAATACACCCTCACACCTATCGGATATTAATAACTGCAGCCAATAACATAGAGTTATTGGAAGAAGGACTAAATCTGAATCTAGTCGATCAATTCTTTCATAAAACCTCAAAAGCAGATGATCTCCTAAATAAACTAGAAACAGCAGTAGTGAACAAGACACCAAAAGATCTGCTACTATTAGATCGAACTACAACTATCATAGATGTACTCATAGTCGAAGATGATGACGATTTAGCATTTATGTTAGCCGATGCGATCATAGATGAACTTAAGCTGGATAACGAGACTGTCGTCATCACGACAAACTTACAAGAGGCTTTGACCTTAATGCTAAAAAGTACGGTTAGGGTTATTCTTTCAGACTACATGCTTCCCGATGGTTTCGGCATCGAACTATTTGAAGAAGTAACAAAAAATAATCCTGAAACTAAGAAAATTCTAATGACAGGTGGTGCCAGCCTAGATCTCATGCAAAAAGTAGTTAATCAAGGGTCAGTAGATCACGTTTTCTACAAACCATTAAATATTGATGACATCATTAACCAAATATCTTGCCTCTTAAATGAGAGTCAGATAACTATATCAAATACTCCAAAAATAGAACTCAAACTAAAAGAAATCGATTTTATTGATGATGAACAAAAAAAGGAAGAACAAAGCATACCATTAAATTACCTATCTGGCTCAGGTCAGAAGATTTTGGTTATCGATAGTTTAAAGGACATGAGAGATCTAATTAGCAATGATCTACACCGCAATGGCTATGAAGTTATGAATGCAGCTGATGGCAAAAGCGGCCTTGATATTGCCAAAAAGCATGAACCAGATCTAATTATTACCGACTGGATCATGCCGGAGATGGACGGCCCCGAACTCATTAAAAATTTAAAGGAAAGTTCTGAATTACATCATATTCCAGTAATATTACTTACGGCGAAGCACAATGAACAAAGCGAGATAACTACAGAAGAAGTAAATGCTGACGCCTTTATGGGCAAACCGTTTAGTCAACAAGAACTCTACAGTACAGTTAAAAATCTAATCCTACTTACAGAAACTAGTCAAAGAGAATTGCACCATGCTAAGAATCTTCTAACTCAAGCTAGCAAGATGTCTCAACTAGGTGCCTTAGTAGCAACGATTGGTCACGAAATAGCTAACCCTATCTCTATGATTGCAACTAACTGCTCCAACGAAGCAACCTCACTAATGTCATTAGAACAAATACTATTAGAAATTTTTGATTCTGATGATACAGAAACCAAAAGAGCTGGACAAATACTACAAAAAAAGGTCCATCAGCTGCGCAGCATCAATGAAAATATTAAGTTTGGTGCTCAACGCCTAAAAGATCTAACTCTAGCCCTCCGGACACAAAGTCGACAAGAAGTCCAATCAACAACAGGAGTAAACATCAACAAAATCATTACTGAGTCCTTGTTAATTGTTAGTGGACGATTAAAAATGATCGAGGTAGAACAACAACTAGACGCAACGAACAAAATTAATTGTTTCCGCAGCAAAATCGGCCAAATATTAACAAACCTGCTTGCAAATGCAGCCGATTCAATCACAGAAAAGATAGAAAAAATCAAAAAAGAATCTAATGAAAAATTCACTGGTAAAATAAAAGTAGTTAGCTCTATGGAAAGTCGTAACGGTCAGCCCGGGGTTCTTACTACAATCACTGATAATGGTGGAGGGGTGCCTGAAGAGCTCCATGAAAAAATTTTCGAGCAATTCTTCACGACCAAAGCAGCTGGTGTAGGCACAGGATTGGGCTTATCTCTATGCGCTGAAATCGTTAAGGAGCACGATGGAAATCTAACCGTAAAAGATGATCCCAACCTTGGTGGAGCTCGCTTCGAATTATGGCTACCTGCAAGTCACGATACTTGCCACCTAGATAATGCCGCATAACAAAATTAAATGCTGTTTTGCATAGACTGGAGGAACCCAGCCAATGTGAACACAGCCCCCTAAAGCGGAATGTTCATNCNNGCAATGCAGNCTCATATTAGTTCTCTNCNTANTTTTANCCTAATAATNATTGATACTTAATAGAANTTTGATTTCAATATACANGAAATNTGTCGCCCCTTTTCAGGTTTTAGCGTAGGGTTNATTTTTTNANGANAAAAGAGNGGTATTANGAGTGNACGATGCTCTAGTAANAACNGCTTCNAANGCAGAAAAAAGTTCTCAATACCAACAAACNCTCGAAAGAATAGAGGCCCTAATTGCTCAGGAAAGCGATTGGATTTCTGCTATGGCAACAGTCGTCTGTGAGCTACACCACAGTTTTGAATCCTTCAACTGGACTGGTTTTTATAGGGCTGTTGAANANAACACCTTAAAAATCGGCCCTTATCAGGGATCTCATGGNTGCCTTNTGATTCCTTTTTCAAAAGGAGTTTGCGGTAAAGCAGCAACTACGAAAAAAACTCAACTAGTCCAAGATGTCGATCAGTTCCCAGGGCACATTGCCTGTTCCACNAGTACAATAAGTGAAATTGTTGTACCTGTTATATCTTCAACAGGAGAAGTGATNGCTGTTTTGGACGTTGACTCAAATCACGCAAATGTATTCAATGAANTAGATAAGAAGTGGCTTGAACAACTCTGCGGCTTATTGGGTAAAAAGTTCTGCTAAAATATAGCAGAACTTATATTTCTCTAAAGGCGCTCTAATACAATATTCATCATACGTCTAAGTGGTTCNGCTGCTCCCCACAATAACTGGTCNCCTACTGTAAAAGCTGTTAAGTAATCATCACCCTGATTAAGCTTTCTTACCCGACCTACCGGAACAGACAAAGTACCACAAACCTGGGCTGGCGTGAGCCTNGTTACCGTTTCCTCTTTNTCATTTGGAATAAGTTTCACCCATGGGTTAGCTTCATCNAACATCTGATTGATTTCATCNATNGGAATANTATTTTTCAACTTAATAGTAAAAGCTTGACTGTGACACCTCATAGAGCCAATTCNAACNCAAATGCCATCCACAGGAATCAACTCACCTTGGCCCAAGATTTTGTTAGTCTCAACTTGCCCCTTCCATTCTTCTCTGGATTGTCCNTTATCAACAGGACTATCAATCCAAGGAATCAAACTACCACCCAATGGGACNCCAAACTGCTTTACCGGAAGGTCCGNACTCTGNAGGAGGNTAGAGATTTTTCGATCAATGGTTANTATCTGACTAGATGGATCAGCCANCTCTGGCNCNACACAATCCCCCAAAAGCTTCATTTGAGTNAAAAGCTCTTTCATGTGCNGAGCCCCNCCACCGGAAGCGGCNTGGTAGGTCATCGANTTCAGCCAGAGAATNTCNTTNGCTGCGAATAAACCCTGAAGAGCCATCATCATGAGACTCACNGTACAGTTNCCNCCNATCCAATTTTTNGTTCCNNTGTTCATAGCTTNATCGATNAGNTNNCGATTNACNGGNTCAAGGCAGATAACAGCATCGTCAGNCAANCTCANGGCTGAAGCTGCATCAATCCAATGCCCCTTCCATCCNCTCTTTCTCAATTGAGGGAAAATTTCATTNGTATANCTCCCNCCCTGACAGCTAATNANTATNTCCATCTTCTGCAANTCATTTATATCATTTGCATTACGAAGAACNGGATCCGTCTGTTTTATTTCAGGAGCAGCTTGTCCTGCTTGGGAGGTGGAAAAAAGAGTCGTTTCCATTCCAGAAAAATCATCTTCCTGGAGCATTCGTTCAATTAGAACGGATCCAACCATNCCTCTATAACCAACTATACCTACCCGGTTCATTTATAGTCTCCTAAAATACTTCATACTGATAAAANACTTCTATCAGAAGCACGACTTCTCTTCTCACGTCAATTTGGTCTACGAAGATCTCTCTATGANAAGCAATNCCNATAGAANCCAATGAGTATCTGGTTTCTATCAGAGTTTTGCAAGAGGGATCAAATATATTGATAAATCATGCAGATATNTGAAATTATNGGCTCAAAACATCTAAATAAANAATATNTCAGCATCAATTTCANGATCATNAGAAATCGGCAGACAGAAAAATACTAATTCANAGAATATTTCACATTGAAGTGCTGCNNATNAGCAACAAAGCNGTTACCCAGACANNNANGAAAGTAAATCATAATAAAGANTAACTNTCNTAACCTCCAAAAATTCATGTCATACTGNTCANTCATTATCGGCAATATTTCCCCACTGATNTTAACTTCATATTCTTTTTGATTTGCCCNCCCTACTTCCCNTCAATCTTTGTATAATACTAAATATAAGTTGAAATCAGAGGGAGGNTCAGAATGCNACGATTATGTTTANGTCTTGCNACAATNTTGCTNCTAACTNCNGNACGATCATACGCAGANACCAAGACAACAGGAAGAATTCTTTTTGCCGTTGGTGANGCGACTCCGCAGGCTGAAATTNGTGATTGGCTTGAGAAAGGTGATCAATATCGCCTTTACTTGTTTGGTGGCGCTAAACTAAAGTTTGGTGCTGTNGGCTTGGGNTGGGACCTNACNTATTCGAATCATAGTATAAAAAANAGCACGGGAAGCTATAAACGCTACACATGGGATTGGTTTTACCTGCCTATAGCAGTNGGNCCAGTNTTATTCACAACGGGATTATCCTGGGTAGTTGCCGACNTTGATTACCCAGAGCTAGGCATAAGAGAAACAAGTGTGCGCCCNGGAGGTATTGCNGGNCTTGGAGTTCGCCTAGGAATTGTNCCTAATGGGGCATTGAGNGCAGATCTTAGGTATGACAANACAGCCAAAGACTATGAAACAGCAANCTCTGGTAAATCATACAATNTGCAGGGCGCTTTTTTATCTGCCGTCGGNGGAATTTTGATTTACTTTTAATCGGATAANANAATCACTCCCAGTTNAATAGAGATCTGCGGAAAACANNGGCTATNCATNATTGCNAAGGNTAGTTGTTAGNGTCANTAAAGACAAGCNATCACCCGATGAGATANCCTAATCAAGCNNGCTATCAAGAAAGGAAAACCTNATAGTAACAAAACTATAACTAAAATGGGTCAGTTTACCAGCGCTGAGNGTNTCANANCGNACTCATNACGCCAATATTGCNANAACNATCAGACAGNCCGACATTTATACTGTAGGTCNAACCATCAAGAACTGAATCGTTTTGACAACTTATTGCGTTCANGACANCACACNGAGTGTAAAAATAGAAAAATTCTAAGGCGATAGACAAGACTGCTTCCCATGAGAGAGCGAATAAATTATTAATAGTNTTTGTAATTAAATACCTGAAATCGNCNTATATTTAAGCTATTTTGNCCAAGGTCTTTACNGACAAAAAGAATTTCAACCTGNAGAAGGATTAAGAATGAAAACCATTGCTGCCATTGCCTGGGAAGCCAAGAGACCATTAGAAATNGAAGAGCTCGACCTGCAANCACCNCAGGAGGGAGAAGTACTGGTTAGAATGGTTGCCACCGGGGTTTGCCATACNGATGCTTACACCCTTTCNGGAGCAGACCCTGAAGGCATATTCCCNTCAATTTTGGGNCATGANGGAGGGGGCATAGTTGAGGAAGTTGGAAAAGGNGTATCCTCAGTCNAAGTTGGTGATCATGTCATCCCTCTATATACACCGGAGTGTGGTCAATGTAGGTTCTGTACTTCTGGAAANACTAACCTCTGCCAAAAAATCCGATCCACTCAAGGCCAAGGATTGATGCCTGACGGCACAACTNGATTCTCTAAAAATGGAAAAAAAGTTTACCACTANATGGGAACNTCAACCTTTTCCAANTACACAGTATTACCTGAAATAGCTGTCGCTAAAATTCCAAAAGCCGCTCCACTCGATAAAGTCTGTCTACTTGGCTGTGGTATCACTACAGGCATCGGAGCTGTTTTGAATACNGCAAAAGTAGAGGCTGGATCTAGCGTTGCAGTATTCGGCTTAGGCGGTATAGGNCTATCAGTCATTCAGGGAGCGGTGATGGCAAAAGCTGAGCGCATTATCGCTATTGATATTAATGAAAGTAAGTTTGAAATGGCTAAGGCATTAGGTGCAACAGATTGTATCAATCCAGCAAAATTCGACTCACCAATTCAGGAAGTCATAGTAGACCTNACGAATGGTGGAGTCGATTATTCATTCGAATGTATAGGAAANACCAATATTATGCGNTCAGCNCTAGAGTGNTGCCANAAGGGATGGGGGGAAAGCATTATTATTGGCGTGGCTGGCGCAGGAGAAGAAATAGCAACGCGACCGTTTCAATTAGTCACCGGACGCATATGGAAAGGATCTGCTTTTGGCGGCGTCAAGGGNAGAACTGAANTACCTGGTTACGTAGANAGGTATTTAAAAGGTGAAATCAAAATAGATGAATTTGTNACTTATGAGTTTCCTCTTAAAGANATCAACAAAGCCCTAGACTTAATGCATGAAGGTAAAGCCATTCGAAGTGTCATAAAATTTTAGAAAGCAGAGATCATGACTATAGAATTGATAAAAAAAAGTAGAACCTGGACAGGCACGGTTAGCTATTACCGTCATCAATCCGAGATGACCTCAACACCGATGCAATTCTCAATTTTTATTCCTGACGGCGGATCTAGCCGCAAAAAAACATTATTATGGTTATCTGGCTTAACTTGTACAGAAGAAAACTTCATAACAAAAAGTGGTGCTCTAGGCAAAGCATGCGAACTTGATATGATTATTGTCTGCCCCGATACCAGCCCCAGAGGAACGGCTTTAAAAGGTGAGCATGATAGTTATGACTTTGGATCTGGTGCGGGCTTCTATGTTGATGCAACTCAATCTCCATGGAATGCCAACTATTTAATGCATTCATACCTACGTGATGAATTTGTCCCTATGATAGGACATCATTTCCCAATCAATACTGATGCTATGGGTATTTCCGGACATTCCATGGGGGGGTTGGGGGCATTAATGTTTGGCATTAGCTATCCAGAAACATTTAAAAGTCTTTCAGCATTTGCCCCTATAGTCAGTCCTATCCACTGCCCATGGGGGCACAAAGCATTTACTAACTATTTAGGCGAAAATAATAGTAACTGGGAACAATATGATCCATGCTACCTCCTAAAAGAGCGCGGGTATAATGGTGAAATTCTCATTGACCAAGGGGATAGCGATGAATTTCTCCAAGAACAGCTCAAACCTGAGTTACTCGAAAAAATAGGTAAAGAGAAGAATATTGAACTAAAAATTCGCTATCAACAAGGATACGACCATAGCTACTTTTTTATCTCAAGCTTTATTGGTGAACATCTCGAATTTCACCATACAAAACTAATCTAAGCCTGATACCAAAATAGAAAGTTCACGAAATCTACTTCCAAGATTAAAGAGAGTCGGGGATTACCCAGGTTTTCCCACTCTCTAAAGCCCAAGCCCAAAACCCTCTTTATTACGCAAAAAATATAACACAACTAAGCAACTGATATTATTAATAAAAAACAAATATATTATGAATTTCAATATTTATACCGATAACATAANTGAACTATAACTGGAGAATTTTTATGTTACACGGTCTATCCATTAGCTCCGATGCGGTTGAGCCNAGGCACATCAGGTACTGNCTAAAAGATCTTGATTTCCAGATCTTGGCTAGGCANAGAGGCATGAGGATTAACGCATATTGGTTGTCTGCGATAAATATCAGTTCTAGTGGTCTTCTGGTTAAAGGTTTGAANGATAATCATATCCCTATACAACCCGGCGACAAAATGTATTTAACACTCGATATTCGCGGAGTAGTTTTAAATAGACCTGTGCATGTAGANATNGAAGTCATTCGGACCATTCCATGCGAAGAAAATGAAAATAGNTGGGGNATGAGAATAGACAACATTCAGTATCACCATCAAGAACTTTTCACCAAAGGGATTTCCCAATTAAAAGGTTTTNTAACACCTTANAGATAANATAATTTTTCCNTTCAANATTATTCTAANCNTAGNCTAATCTGCTAGCCTTTAGTTTAAATAACCTACACTATAAATAGGTATCCATCCTATTTACTAAATNCTCTAANAATATTTGTAACAGTAAAAATAAAATGAAACTCACGAATGGTTTTCATACTCTATCAGGAAATTAATATTACCCTAATGTTAACCATCTAATTACCGATAAAATCAGGAGAATTTCATTAGAAGGCGATAGGAATGCCTAGAAAGAACTGCTACAAACTAAGTCAGAAAATTGCCTCCGGCGGTATGGCTGAAGTCTATATTGGTAAAGCGTTTGAAGAAGATGATTCTGAACGTATAGTTGCGATAAAACGCATCCTTCCAAACTTAGCAGAAAATATGGAATTCATCAGAATGTTCCAGGATGAAGCCCGTTTTGGTCAAATGCTAAAACACGAAAATATAGTACAAATATTTGACTTCCAAGAGGTCGAAGGTGCTTTTGCCATCATCATGGAACTTGTCGTCGGAGCAGATATCAAAGAAATTTTAATCGCTTGCCACCAAAAAAACATGCGCCTGGATACTGCGATGGTTCTTTTTATCATTACGGAAGCTGCAAAAGGTTTGCACTATGCGCATCTGAAAAAAGATATCGTCAGCAGTGAACCCATGAATATTGTTCATAGAGATATTAGCCCTCAGAACTTACTAATCGGATTTGACGGTAGCGTAAAAGTTACAGATTTTGGAATAGCCAAAGGAGAAAATAAACAAAACGAAACTGCTGCAGGTGTTCTGAAAGGCAAGTATTCATACATGAGCCCAGAGCAGGTCTCATCAAAAAATTTAGATGGACGAGCAGATGTATTTAGTCTGTCGGTTGTACTTTGGGAATGCCTAGCACAAAAAAGACTTTTTGATGGCAAAGAACTGGACATTATAAGAAAGGTGCAAAAAGGAGAGATCACAAAGGACTTACAAGTCATAAACCCGAAAGTTGATGACGAACTACTTAGTATCGTCTTAAAAGGTCTAACCCGTGAACCAAAGGATAGATATCAGTCAGCAGATGAGTTGAAAGAAGCTTTATTAAGTTATTTGAATAAATATTATCCGGAATTCAATCAGAGTGAACTATCAGAATTCGTCAAAGATTTACACCGCGAAAAGCTAGCCAAGTTTCGAGAATATGTAGCTACCGCAGAAGAATTAGAAGCGGTATTTTCAAACTCTGATTCATCTACTCAATTAGTTGAATCTGGTTTTGGCGGTAAAATAACATCCGGAATAGGACTTTTTGATCAAGTAAGACAAAATGATATTGGTACTGGACAGCCTCGAAACCTTCTGGAATTGGACAGACAAAGCTACCCCAGCACCAGTATTGGATTAAAATCCATTCCACTCAAAAAGGGTATGCCCATAGCAACTTCCATTTCCGCCAGTAAAAGTTTACAGGCATCACGCCTTAGCCCAGTATATAAGTCTGCCAACAGAAAAAAGAAGACGAGAACACCATGGCTCCTGAGCCTACTTTTAGTATTGGCGTTATCTTATCTCGGAGCATTACTCTACGCAGAGGAACAGATACCGAAGGCATATGTACCCAAGACTGCCTCACTGATGGCAGTTAAGTTAAGAAGCTTATACAGCGATAAATTTCATATTTTCATAAGTGTTAAACCAAAAAAGGTATCTATTAGAATAGATGGTCGTTCGATCAAAAAAGGGCAAAAATTTAAATCCCCTCTTAAACTTAATTTTAAGCCTGGACGTCATACGGTCGAACTAATTGCCACCGGTTATGTCACTAAAGTATTGAAGATCAAAGGCAAAAAAGGGGAAAGGAAAGCTATGAATCGTGTTGTTCTTAAGAAAATAGGACGAAAAAGAGCTCCAAAGCGCACACGTAAACCATAACTAAGACATCTTTTTGAAACCCGGCACCTGCATAGCCGCTACCAGGTTATAAAATCAAGACCAATTTATTTTTCTTCCTCTCTATAACGGTAGCCAATACCTCTAACTGTTTCAATCATCCATCGATAGCTTCCTAACTTCCTTCGGATAGCTTGAATATGGACATTGATATTTTGCTCCACAATGTGACATTCGTAGCCGACCATTTCGTTGATCAGCATAGCTC
>PBRN01000079.1 GCA_002725955.1 Pseudobdellovibrionaceae bacterium | reverse complement strand
GCCGGATTGGAAGATGGCATCTTACCACACCATAACAGCCTCGAAGACTCAACCCTAATCGAAGAGGAAAGAAGGCTTTTTTACGTAGGTATCACCCGAGCACGAAAAAAATTAAGTATAAGCTGTGCTCAAAGCCGCAGAACTTGGAATCAAGTCTCCGCAAATCCACCCTCTCGTTTTCTTGAAGAAGTACCTAAAGAATGTTTATCTATAGAAGGGGAATTTGATTCAGAAGAAATTCACCAGGTAAATAATGACTTAACCAACAATGAAGTTTCATACGAATTTGATAACACTGAGATTGAACCTCTCCGAAAGGGAGGCTCAGTTTGGCACCCAACTTATGGAAAAGGTATTGTAGAGGGATTCGACCACTCATTTGGCCAAAACAAAGTTGTAGTAAGATTTGTTGATTTCGGATGCAGAAAAATTCGCCCCTCACAACTCGAAAGCCTACCTCATAAGATTCGTTCTGAGTTAGAAACATAATACAAAGAAAATTTTTGTGATAAAATAATATTATTTACGATAGTCATAGAGATTTACAATTTGATAAAAGCTATCATTCTAGCAGTGGGTTGTACATTAGCCCTTGGCAGTATTCGGGGTGAAAACTCTTTTGGTACTTGGTTTGAACTAAAAAATAGCCTTAATATTCTTCAAAATACCGTAGGAAGCCTAAAGCAACAAAATGAACGGCTACGTGCAGAAATCTATAAAATTAGATCATCCTCAGCTTATGCACAGAAAGTATTAAAAGATAAATACCACCTCACTGATGAAAAAGAAGAAATCATTTTTCTTGCGGACTGAAACAAACTGGCATTCATAAAAAATATACTTCTCCGAAAACTTGAAAAGCCACAATGACGCTGCCATACTTGGTAATGTCTGTATGATTGAAGGTGCGGATATATCCCAAAATAACCTCAGATCTGCTTATACACAAATAGGGGTAAATAATATGAAAATTAATTATTTTTGCATGGCTATATTACTTTTACAGGCATGCGGAGATTCGAATATTAATCAATTTTTTTCATCTGAAGCCCAAGATAATATGGCTGTTGACTACCAACTTGATATGGCCGAAAGACACTATGATCTCGGTAATTACAGCAAAGCACTGGAATTCGCACTAAAAGCTGAAAAAATTAACCCTAATCGGGAAGAAACAGGTCTCATGCTGTCATATATCTACCTGTCAAACGCTGGAATAGATACTTTCAAAATAGCAGAGAATATGATTAGTGCCACTAACACATCAGGCACTCAAGAAGCCAGTGCACTGCTCACAGACTTCGGTTCTATAGTTGGAGTTACTAACTCAGATATTGAGACCAACCTATCATTGGAATCAGTGGTGGTAAAAGTAAACGATCAGGACTATACGGTAAGCCAAATATCAGCAATCGACATCTTCAAAGATTTACCCATCGTCATTCCTAAAACAGCTGATAGCGCTCGCCTCAGCGCATCTGCAACAGTCGCATCTCTTAACTTAGCAGTCTCAAAGATATGTCCTTTTATAGAAAGCTCCATTGTCGACAATACCGATAGCAGGCAAGCAACCTGCGGTTCTTTCGCTGGCACCAGAACAGCTATCGCTAAGTCTCGCTGGGTTTGGATGTTAGCCCACCTCGGCGAAGCCATCGCATTTAATGCTGTAATTAGTTATACACCAGATAGCACCAGTCTAGTCGCTCCAAGCTCTAACACACCAACCTCAAATATTATTGCCCGAGGCAATGCACTAAATAAATATCAGGGAAACATATCCGGNTTTGCNGCCGCCATAAATGACTACTCGGCTGCTTTGGAAGCCATTATGCCNACAGAAACTGGGACCGAAGGCAATACTTCAATGATCCAGGCCATGTTCGATGATCTTGATGCTGTAAATAAGGCNCTATCAGAAAAAGANGAGAACGGTAACATACTTATACCTACGAGCNTGTCTAAAGGTATTACCAATTCTATAACGTCTTTAAAGACCAGAACTTCTAGTATCACAGNAAATGCCGCAGCCGGTCAGTCAACNGAAGCTATTGGCATGAANGATAACCTTACTAAAAANATCAATACGACACTCGAAGC
Organism: Pseudobdellovibrionaceae bacterium; assembly: GCA_002725955.1. Taxonomy (GTDB): domain Bacteria; phylum Bdellovibrionota_B; class Oligoflexia; order Oligoflexales; family Oligoflexaceae. The sequence goes on along the minus strand of PBRN01000079.1, from coordinate 26,150 downwards.
AAAAGTAGANTCAGAAATTGCNGGCGAATCAGGAAGCGATAAACAGGAAGCCTGCGATGCATTCGATGAGATTAATACCGACCCATCGCTATCACCCGACGGCTGCTAAAACAGCNGCCACCGTNAGGAAAAANTGATNTGGCCACCGNAAGTTTTTATATATCTTCTTCGTCACCTACACCACGGCCAATTTTCTTCTTCCTCTCTAACTGCTCTTTATATTTTACTCCATGCCGACACCACGGCCTAACTTCGAGNCGTCTCTTAGGAATAGGNTCGCCGGTTCCTTCACAATATCCATAATCGCCGGTTTTCAGCTTTTCCAACGCATGTTCAATCTCACCTAGTAACTTACGATCTCGATCTAACAATTTAAAAGTAAGGTTCTGCTCTGTTGTCACAGANGCCAGATCTACTTCATCAAACATTTCATTCTTATCGAGCTCAATATTACCACCNGATACCATACCCTCAGATTTCTTTTGGATTTTAGCCTTTTCTTCATTCAGCAACTTCCTGAAANATTCCAGTTCTTCTTTTGAAAAAAGCTCATGTTGCTCGTTTTCTTCCACTACCATCCACATTCCCTTCTGAACACGTCATAAAGTCAAGACAATCAGATAAATTTTTTATGTAATATCCACCAAATCATATTTGTTTTTAAAAAAAAACTCAACTTCCATCTCAATTTGGAGANTCTCCGAATAAATCAATCTGCTGTGCCTTTTGGCTCATGACCTTCAAGTCGTTCAAAATATTTAAAGCTTGNAAAGGTGTCGTAGTATGAATCTTTACCGAATCCAANCTACGACTAATCTCCAGCAACTGATCACCNCNAAACTCAGTCTCCACTAACTGNAGGCCCAATATTTCCATAGGAGGAACTATTTTTCCAGATTTTTGAGACANATCNTCTATTTTAGCCAGATTTTTTTNNTTTTTTACAGANCGGCCACTAGACTCAGGNGTCGATTCAGCNAAATAACGGCGNGCACTATCAACGACNCGAGTNGGCATNCCNGCNATTTTAGCCACTTCTAAGCCAAAGGAGCTATCACATGAACCATCAATTAAACGATGGGTGAACTCAATCGTATCACCAATACCATGCACTTCCGTCTGCGCTAATTTAACTGACTCAAACTTTTCAGCAATAGGNACCAGTTCATGGTAATGAGTCGCAAAAAAAGCGTAACAACCAACTTTTTGACANAGCTCTTCTAAAATTGCCGTNGCTAAGGCCAAACCATCNTGGGTAGACGTTCCNCNTCCNACTTCATCCAAAATAACAAGNCTTTTNTCNGTAGCCTGCCGGAGAATCTGAGCAGCCTCNGACATCTCNACCATAAATGTTGATTGCCCNCNCGACAAATCATCCGACGCACCAACTCNGGTAAAAATNCTATCAAATATTGGNAANTTAGCAGANACAGCCGGNANCCAACTNCCNACCTGATTTAGAATAGCAGANAGNGCCATCTGNCGCATAANGGTAGATTTACCAGCCATGTTAGGGCCGGTGATAAGCAAATTATTTCGNCCCTTTTCTATCANAATGTCATTAGGAACAAATTCATGCCGCCCCACAAAACTNTCTACTACNGGGTGTCGCGANCCCTTCANNTTAATANTCCCATCCCTAGAAAACTTCGGNGCACACCATTGNGATTCCAAAGCTTTAAAAGCAAATCCCTGCAGTAAATCCAAGTNAGCAACTGCTTTAGCAATTANACTCCANGAATCGTGAAANNCCCCCAAACGGATCAACAGCTGATTATATAAATAACCCTCTCTTGAGACGGCCAATTCCATTGCNGAGCTAAGTGCCTCATCCAAGTCCTTAAGTTCAGTTGTNACAAACCTTTCATTATTTACCATGGTCTGTCTTTTAATAAAGTGGGCTGGCACNTTGTGGAGATTGGTTTTAGTAACTTCAATCAGTAANCCATAAGTCTTATGCTTTTTAATTTTTAAACTAGAAATCTTAGTTTCAGAACGCAGNCGTTCTTCATATTCACTTATCTTAAGCTCACCATTTTCCGAAAGATCNCGGGCCTCATCAAACTCAGCATCAAAACCTTTTTGAAAGATAGACAGACTTCCCAGAGGGTGAATATCATCACTTAATGTGNCATTTAATAGGNTTAGACTATCTCTATACCCTGAAAGGTCATGNGTAATTCCTGCCAAAACAGNNCCAGAAAANGCTTCCNCTTCCAAAATATCACAAATCGANCTCACCTTTTCTAAAGTCACACGAATACGGCCAACCTCCTGAGGTTGAGCACGCCCNGACTGAATTCGGGTAGATAGTCTCTCCANATCAGGGATATTNGTTAANGCGCACCGAAGAGNCTCAAGTACCTGACTCTCTTGATCGAAAAGTTCCTTNACTGCGGTCCGTCTGCGTTCTATTGGCTNTCTGGACACAAAGGGTCTCATTAAACTCTGACGCAACAAGCGCGCACCCATAGGAGATAAACACCGATTGACATCGTTAAACAAAGCCCCTTCTTTTTGACGGCTCCGTGAAGTTTCGAAAAGCTCGAGATCTCTAATCGCTGTTTCATCTAATGGCATGGTTTCAGGATCAAATAGCGGCAGAATAAATCGAAANTGGGAGTAGCTTGACTTTAAACCNGCCAAGTATATGAGAACGGACGTAACTAATGCATTTCCACCCACAACTTTTCCACAGGCCTGTGAGGAAACCTCTTCTNCGCCAAAATTAACACTNAGTAGNTCTTTTTGACTCTCCTCGTCNCGTAAACCAGCTTCAGGCAGAATACCAAAAGACACCTGCATCTGAGAAATTTGTGTCTTTAGCAATTGTCGAACATCATCAAGATAAAACTTTCTGACTAAAATTTCCTTCGGTCTAAACCGTTCTACCATGGANGGAACATCAGCCTCAGAGTCAATAAGNCCCAATCTAAACTCACCAGTAGAAACATCGAATATTGCTATCGCCCACTTTTTCTCTTTGGGNTCTTCAAGCAGAGCCATGGCATAATTTGGGCTATCCTGATCCAAAGCCTCAAGCTCATCTATACACCCAGGCGTATAGGTTCTAATAATATCTCTTTTTACTAAGCCCTTAGCCTCAGATGCATCCTCGACCTGATCAGCCAATGCCACCTTGTAGCCCATTCGAATTAGCTTTAACCAATAGTTCCGAGCACTATGATGAGGTACTCCACAAAAAGGGATTCTCTTCTTACCTCCCTTTTCTCGGCTTGTTAGTTGAACTTCCAGTTTAGGAGCAACTTCTAATGCATCGTCACCAAAAATTTCATAAAAGTCTCCCATTCTGAAAAATAGGATTGCCTCTCCACACTTTTCACGTAATTGAAAGTATTGAGTCATCATGGGTGTTAACTCATTTGACTGATCGGATGTACGAATAGGCATAGGTGGTCCTGTTGCTTATGGTGTCGACTTTGCCACTGCTAATGAAACACAACGGCAATTAAAGTCTTCGAGAATACCAGTGACTTGACCTAAAGTGAAGCCAGTCGTGACGACATCATCTACAATTAAAATGCGGCAGTTTCCGTACCTTCTATCTAGATAATTCAACAACTTTGCTCGATAGTATTCATTTAAATAACTGGTATAGTTATGATTTAAACTTCTTTTGACCTGACTACTCCAAAAAGAGCGACGTATAAACCTTAAGGTACAAGGCCATGGAAAAGAAACTAACTCTTTATGGGAGTATTTAGATAAAATGCTCGCTAGAAACCAAGCTAAATCGCCACGGCCGGAGACACGGCTGCCTAAGCTAGAGGGAACTGGGATAATCACATCGGCCCAGCATGCCAATTTTACTGCCAGCGGATTAGACACAAATAAGTAACCCAAATTTTCTAAGTACACTAAATCAGCTCTAATTTTCGCACTTAAAATAGCCTGACGCACAACACCTGTGTAGCCATATAAACCATAAACTCTCTTCTTCTTTTTCAAAGCATCGATCGACACAATTCCGAAATTTCTCAATGCAAGAAATCCAGCTTTACAATCTGGACAAAAACTCACTATCTCACTAACTAGAATTTTAGATTTGCAGATAAAACAGCGATTCACAATAAAACCTCCAGAAAGGTCTTATTTCCAAATAAAATTTGCTGCAAAAGCTATTCATGTCCTCAAGCGACCATTTAAAGTGATCATTACCTGTCTCGATGGTCCACTATTACGAAATTCCCACAGACAAATACCCTGCCACATGCCCAATACTAAACTTCCGTTAGCAATCGGAATGTTAAGGTGAGAGCCAATAATCGAATTTTTAACATGAGCCGGCATATCATCCTCACCCTCCAAAATATGCTTCCATTGAAATTTNTCNGAAACCATTTCTGACATATAGCGTTCCAAATCTTCGCAAACATCACGATCAGTATTTTCTGTAATAGTCAGAGANGCTGAGGTGTGCATGATAAAAAAATTAGCGACTCCAACATCGATGGTTTCTATCTCANCTATANCATTCAAGANCTCACCTGTTACAATATAACAACCTCTTTTCCTNGGTTTCAGCAATACTNGTTTTTGATGCCAAATATTTTNCATTTTNCACCAAGNTTGAATTAATCTAACCAANAANNNNTTAGNTTAATTTAGTTGAACAACAANTCCTATTCAATTACACNGCTAATGATATAATCAAAGAAANATCGNNAATGNTAATCNACACACCTTCATAAAAAGGAAATGCCATGCNTATTCGATCTGTTCTTTTTCTAATAATAATGGCAATCCTTATATCTTCTACTTCCCAACCNTCAAAAGAACTNTTCGAAATCAACATTAGTCAATTAGACTATCATTCTGTCAAAAAAATAAAAGATGACAACCAAACTATTTTTTGGATTCAGACTGAAGACAAACTATATATAAAATCAACCACACAGGGCGTCTATAGCATCGAAAATANGCTTATTGAAAATGGAGTAAAAATCTCATGGTCATTACTCCATCCAAAGGTTGACTTAGAAAAAATCGATATTATCAATTTGAGTCATAGCCANGGAGAATCNGATCAGAATAATTATNGANTTATTAATATAAGCGGGCGCCAGTCNCTNATCGAAAGAAAAGGTAANANCCCTAATGGATTCAATCCGATTAACAAAAATATCACGATGGCNATCGCCGCAANAAACTCAAAANNAACCAAACAAAAAANCCAGTGGAAACCCACTACGATTAAAATGGTAGAAAAAATTGACTCNCAACTATGGCTTGATAATATCGAGAANCTAGCNAGTTGGAACAGATATACTTTTTCACCGGAACATGAAAAAGCCGCCGCTTGGCTATTCGAATATTTCGNNAACCTTCCATTTTTTGAGGTCACNAAGTTTCCCTTCTCNTTTGAAGGTAAAAGTTCNCACAATATAGTTGCCAAAATTANNGGCTCNACCAAACCAGATGACATCTANGTAATAGGAGCCCACTTCGACTCTATATCAGAANCACCTCATTTTAGTGCNCCCGGNGCAGAAGANAATGCNTCNGGTACAGCAGCATTACTTGAATTAGCACGNAATATATCCACCAAAAGACCTNACTCTACAATCATCTTCATAGNCTTTTCCGCNGAAGAACAAGGNCTCTATGGNAGTAGTGANTGGGTTGAAAAACTGATNNCTGACAATATATCAAATAAAATCAAGGGCGTTATCACAATGGATATGATTGGNTGGACTAAGGATGATGACTTAGACTGCCTCGTAGAAACCAGTGAAAGATTTGAACCAATANTCGACCTGNTATTTAATGCGGCTGCTGATTTCACGACACTGAGAATGGTAAAAACATATAACTACTGGGGAAGTGACCATGTTCCTTTTATTAGAAATAACATCCCTGCGGTTCTTNTTATCGAAAATGACTATAGTAGTTATCCCGAATATCACAACAGCATGGACACTCCCTCAAACATTGATATAAATCAGGGCAAAGAAACTCTTAGAATGGTCATGGCAGTAATATCTGAATGGATTTACTGATGGTGATATGATGTTCCTTTTATAATACTAAAAGCGCGATAAACCTGNTCCCAAACGATTACCCAAGCCAAATCGCTTGGGAAAACTGCCGTCGATAAGCTCCACAATAAATCACAACTTTTTTTNATCTCTTCCGAGATCCCATATGGACCCCCTATAATAAAAGAGATTCTTTTAATCCTAGGGTTCAACTGCCATTCTTTTACTTTCTCTGAAAGCTGNATAGAACTCCAGTGACTTCCCCTTTCGTCAAGCATTATAATCAAATGACCATCTTGGAGAGGTTTACGACTTTCCCCCAGACCTAAACGCTGCTCGAGCAATNCAGNCATTTTTCTAGCACAGGATAANGANCTGATTTCTAGATGGCTAACAGAATAGCTCTTTAATCGCTTCTGAAATTGTTCGACTATAGAACCATACTCTTGTAAAGAAGGCTTTCCGATTTTGACAATACTAATCTTCACTTGACTAAGTATTACCCTTCCCAAGANACTTGCTGAGCGTGTGGCCACAATTTNTCNAAAGAATAGAAACCTCTGCTTTCTCCTGTAAATATATGAGCTATAACAGAGCCATAGTCCATAAGTATCCAATCACCTGTCTGTTTACCTTCGACTGCTAGCGGATTTGATTTGCATTCTGCTTTAATTTTAGCTTCTATATTTTGACAAATCGCTTGAGTCTGCCTTTCCGTTGTGCCTGAACATATAACCTGAAAAGAACATAGGTCCGACAGATCCTGGAGGTTCTGAACCTCTATTTCTTCCGCCTTTTTTTCACTAGCAGCATGAGCTACTAATCTAGCTAAGTCGATGTTCTTCAATTTTCATCCTTTCTTGGATATAATTTATTTTCTGATATAAAATTTCTGACCTTATCTGATATCCAGCAATCATACTTTTCGTTATCGTCACGCCATANTCGACTTGACGCTGGAGAAACCGACTTTCGTAGAAAATGTAAATANTGACCTAAATCATTTTTAAATAAGTCTGTATCAACTAAATGGAATTCATCACCAAAAACCATACTAACGACTTTATCAAGTTCAGCTGCATCAAGATCTTCATCACAATCCCGCNCCTTGAAGGCGCCCATTGAGAGACCACCCCGATGATGAATCAAAATATCAGCAACTTTNAAAATTTTTTCNAAGCTNTTCCAGCGNGGAAAATTCACAAATTGATCCATGCCCATTAAAAAAGANAGTTTTTTGCCCGTCTCAAGTGAAATNTGTTCTAAGGTCTGAAATGTATAGTTAGGNGANGGCATTGACTTCTCTANAGAAGAAATCAAAAGATTATCAATATGGCTAAAGGCCAAGCGGCACATTTCTAGTCTAAGATCCCAATTAGCTGCGGGAGACTTAGATACATTATTTGAAGGAGGAGGTGAATACGAAGGTACTATCCAAATTTCCGACTGAGGATAAAGCTGCCTAGCCTCTTCAATAACCCTAATATGGCCATAGTGTGGTGGATCAAAAGTGCCTCCAAATAATAGAATTTCGGGACTTAATCTATTTAACATTATAAACCCAAGTGAGCATCTTCAGGAGCCCTACATACAAATTCATAGCCTTCTAAGTACGGGTCCGATTCTTGTTCCTCAGAATTTACTGCAAAATATCCATGCTGTTTCTCTTCCTGAACGATGCCATATAAAGTTCTTTTTAATTCTTCTAAACCATCACCGCGCACTGAAGAAACTACGTGTGTCACAATATTTATAGCGGCAAAGTCATTCTTTAATCTCACCCAATCATAGTCATCTTCAGCTAAATCAGACTTGGTTATCACGACAACACTTTTACGTGCAGCTAAGCCATCATTATATGCATACAGCTCTTCTCGAAGTGATTGATATGCTTTTACTGGATCTACCTTACTTAAGCTAAAACCATCTATAACATAAACTATTACTTTAGTGCGCTCTAAATGTTTTAAGAACTCAAAGCCCAAACCCTTGCCTTCACTCGCTCCCTCTATTAACCCCGGTATATCGGCAGCGACAAAGGATTGATCGGAATATGGACCATTCACTTGTACTACCCCCAAGTGCGGAACCAAGGTAGTAAAAGGATAATCGGCCACCTTCGGCTTGGCGGCTGTAATGCAACTAAGAAGAGTTGATTTGCCAGCATTAGGAAACCCTGCAAAGCCGACATCGGCAATGACCTTAAGCTCTAACCCTAATCGTATAATCCTACCAGGCCCACCATAGGTGAATTCTTCTGGCGCTTGATGAGTCGATGAAAGGAAGCGTTGATTACCTAACCCTCGTTTACCACCTTCAGCAACGATAATAGCCTCACCATCTTCGAGGACCTCACATAGCTTTTCACCATTATCTAAATCAGTGGCAACAGTCCCCAGTGGCATTGAGATAAATAGATCTTCTCCATTCGCACCGGTTCGCCCGTTAGTACCGCCCTTTTCGCCTTCTTTAGCCGCATATGTTTGTTTATAATATAGTGAGCTTAAAGTATTGAGTTGGGCGTTCCCCACGAGATATACATGGCCTCCTCGGCCTCCATCTCCTCCGTCAACTCCCATTTTAGGTGCATTCTTTCCCGAACGAAAGCTTTTCATGCCTGAACCACCATTACCGGAAGTAATCCAAATTTCAGTTTGGTCAACGAATTTCATCTCATACTCCGATTACACAGGATCATTAGAACCTATTAGATTTCTGGTTTGTCATAACGATGAATGGCTAAATCACATCTAGCCAATAACCCATAAATGGTAAAGCTGCCACGGATCAGACAATCCATAACACATCACGCCATTTTAGCCAAACTAAAGTAGAATAATCTTAGACCAACGGAACTATCAACTATGGCCAAGACGCTGTGCGCCAATCCGACGCAAGGGTGGTGTTAAAAATCATTCCCTGAATGAAGAAATAATCTTCAATCGGGAAAAATGATTTTCTAATTTGCGCAGAATAATAAAGAGCCTACACCGGGACGATACTAACTCGTTTTCTTTTACCAAAGAAACCGAACTCCACTTTCCCATCAACCTTCGCAAATAAAGTGTAGTCTTTTCCTGTACCAACATTATTGCCAGCATGAAATGTACTACCTACTTGTCGAACAATGATACTTCCTGCAGTGACTGCTTCACCACCATAAGCTTTAATTCCACGGTATTGCGGGTTTGAGTCCCGACCATTCTTGGTACTACCACCAGCTTTTTTATGAGCCATTTTACCCTCTTATTGTTTGATGCCTTTGACTTCTACAACAGTGACAGGCTGTTTATGCCCTTTGGTTCTCTTATAGTTTTTTCTTCTTTTATATTTAAAAACTAAGATCTTAGGATCACGAGTCTGCTGTTTAATCACAGCTTCTACCTTCGCACCTTTCACCAACGGACTACCAACTACCGTCTTGTCGCCACCAATCATCAAAACGTTATCAAAGGTCAGCTTATCACCTTCTTTTCCTTGATGAAAATCAACAGTTAGCTCATCACCCGGAGCGACTCGATACTGATGACCACCAGCTTTAATTACAGCGTACACGACAACATCCTCCTAAATTCTCAAAAAACCTTCTCCGAAGCATACAGTTATCCACAGGTCGAAGAAGAGCGTGTCATAATGTTTGATAGGATCTACAATGTCAAACGAATTGTGGACTAGATAAGCAATTTATGAGGGAAAAATGAACACTAAATCTCAGTATGCCATAAACGAACTGTCTTTTTCACGCACGGGGAAAGGAGAACCATTCGTAATTATTAGGGGAATGAGCCGGAGTAAGAAATATTGGCCCGAATTTGACCAAAGCATTGCCAAATGGTTCGACGTTATTTCTCCAGACAACAGAGGTATTGGCGAAACCCGGGCATCAGCTTGGTTTACAGATACAATCTATGATTATGCGCTAGATTATATTGACTTACTCGATGACCTCGACATCGAAAAAGCTCACTTTGCCGGTAACTCACTGGGAGGAATGATAGGCCTTGCGATTGGTATTAAATACCCTGAAAGGTGCCATAGCTTAACTGTAATGAATAGCAGCATTGGTGGAAACTTTTATCCGAGAATGCAACCTGAAGCCGGACTCAAATTAGCGGCATCTTCTTGGTCAAAGTCCAGAATTTCTTCCACTTTCAACCAGATACTCACTGGAGGCAACCTATCAAAAGAAGATTTCACTCGATTGTCGAAAAAATGGGATGCACTAATTCTAGATGAAGGCTTCCCCTTCTTCACCACTATTGCCCAAACCTTGGCAGCATTTCGATTCAAGCCGCTAAAAATGCTCCAAAAAATAGAAATACCTACCTTGTTATTATATGGAGAGAAAGACCAGTTTGTTCCGAACTATAATAGCCATATTATTCACAAAAACATTCCTGGCTCAATGCTTAAGAGCATCGACGGGGGCGGCCATGAAATGATGGCTGAATACCCTGAAAAAATAGCCTCTGTTATCCGAGACTTTACTAATCAGGTCAGAAAATAGTGCCCGGTACTTGGACTAGGTATAGCTGACGCATATAATGAGGTATAGAAAAGTAGGGTCAAAATAAAGGGGAATGCCAATGAATCCACAACTGACAGGACTCGCAAATTCATTGTTCCAACCATCTTTCGGAAAAAACCCGCTACTTAGAAAACCAGAAGTGGATAAAAAATCGACTTCTGACTTTACTAAAACTCTAATGCAGGACCTGACTAGAGCTAAAAATCGCAATATTTTAACAGACCTGAACTCAAGTCAAAAAATAGCAGCAAATAGTAGACCGGAAAGATCCTCCATTAAGCCTAGGGTACCTGAAAATAATTCTAGGCCAACTATTAAGGAGCCTAGGGACCTAAAAAAACAATTAAAAACAGACTCACCTAGCCAACAAGACAAAATAGAAAATGACCGATATCAGACTAGTGATAAATATCAGAAAGACCAGAAAAACCCGAAAAACCCGATTGAATCAGATGAGAGGGTCTCCTCTCAAAAAAAACAATATCGCAACGAAATCTCGGCTAAACCGGAAACACATCAGAATGAAAAAGAAACTGACTCCCAAGAAAAAGAGGAGTCTAGTTATGAAACAAATGTGCCTTTAAACCTATTGCTTTCGAACAATGAGCAACAACAGGAGCAAGATGCCAAAGGAAATCCATCCACAGAAATACCACCTCTCGCATCAAACGAAAGCAATGAGATAACCGAAGACACCATTATGTTCGATCACTTAATCAATTCGGAACCTATCAATGAAAAAGTGGTCGAAAAATCAGATAGTTCTCCTAACCTTCGAGACCTTGACCCCGAAATTATCGCCTTCACCGGCATGGTCATCGACCAGGTCAATCAGGGAATTATCGACATCCCCGAAGCTATTTCTCTGATGACAGGGGCTATAGAGAAGATTGACCCAAAAAACATTGCCAAAGTGGTAACCGAAAATCCATTTATCCAAAGTGCAATTCAAACCGAAGATGTGCACGGATTTTTACACACACCAATGCCAATGGGAGACATCCTACGATCACTCAATTTCAATAAAGATACCATCCAAATGGCCAGAGAATTCGGAATCAACTTAGCTGAGCCAGTCGCTCCAGTTGAATTTCTGAGGTCGCTGGGATCAGACATACAATCTGTGACCTCGGAGTTATCAATGCTCCGACAATCTATCCCTCTAGACGGTGTGCAACCACTTATAGAAAGATCAGTCAGAATCAGAGAAAATATTGGAGAGACTCAGCCAACAAATATCGCACCGGCTATTGTAGCGCCTTTAGTGCAAGGCCATGTTCCCGGCGGAATCCCAGGAGAGCCGTTTTTTTTAGATCAACCAGATTCTCAAATCCACTTAAACAATATATCCGACCAGTTAAATACTCGATCACGAATAGATGATCCCACACTGCTTGTTAATAACACAACTCAAAAACAGGGGATTGAAAATTCTCCAATGGCTATGTCATCCATAGACCCATATGAAGACATGTCAAAGCTAATGACCAAGAGTTCAAAAGTCTCCAGTTTTCAACAAATACATTCAATACCATCAGATAATATCGAAAACCTTGTAAAAATGAATATCGACAATCACGGCATTATGCAAAATAATGATACTAATAACCAAGAAAAACCAAATACATTGAATACTCTTTTTGAAACCAGCAAGCCTGATATAGAGCAAAGCAACAACATACTAAAGCAGTCTTCCATGATGATAGGACAAAATAACACTCAAAATAAAGCTATTTTAAACAGTCAGAATACTGAAGCCGAGATGCTTCTTACCGACTCCAAAGTTCAGGGAAAAATAGATATACTAAAATCTGACACACAATCTAATAACAGCACTGACTCACATAGTTTTCAAGACAATCAATTTTCAGGATTTTATCCTGAAGCTAAGGAAATTAAAGTTAAGGGCAATAAATTCGAGTCTACGTTGAATACTCCTATTAAAGATAGTGTTTTTAACAAAGTATACGATAACGCCTCAATGCTGGTTAAGAACGGCGGTGGATCTATGAAGATCAACTTACAAACTGAAGATTTAGGCCACATCGACTTAGCTGTTAATCTGGATCAGAGTAAAATAGATATTAAAATACTCGCTAGCTCAGAAAAAGCTCGAGAATTGATCATGCAAGATTTGTCTAAATTGAGAGATTCGCTATCTACGGTAAATGTTAACCTGAAGGATGTTGAGGTCGATATTCGTGGCAGTAACAGCTGGTCGCATAACTTCGATGATGGCCATCAACAATCAGGACAATCCAGCTATCAAGAAAAAAATTGGCAAAATGAAAACGAAATTGGTCAAGAAAAAATTACAACTAAGCAATCAATTATAACCAGAGCCCCTCAACCATCACAACTTCGTCAAGGATCCATTTCTGTAAGAATATAATTAACCGATCTGATGACAAAAATATTAATTAGGTATAGATATGAAATCATCACTCCAACAAAGCATAAAACCATATGTACCAAGCACTAAGGTAGACTTTAGTGATGCTAAGATCAATGACCCGACCAAGGTGCAAGATACCGACGATTCTACCAGCAGATCTTCCTTCAAGGATGTGCTAATGAATTCGAACGAAGAAATAAGACAGAAAAGAGAGGCCGAGAAAATCGGCGACTATTCACAAATAGATTCTGAAGAGGAATTTCTCGAAAAACTATCTGAAGAAAATAAACCGAAGAGAGTCCCGAAGAAGACTCTGGATAAAGATGATTTCCTGAAGTTATTTGTGACACAACTACAGCACCAAGACCCTCTCAATCCAGATGATGGAGCGGAGATGGCTAGTAAACTTGCTCAGTTCAACGGTCTAGAGCAAATGATGAATATGAATTCTACGATGGACCAGCTAGTAGCGGGTCAGGGATCAGCTCGATCAATCGAAATGGTAAACTATGTTGGAAAAGAACTGGTCATCAATGGAGGTAGGGTCAAAAAATCGGGTGATGAAATGACTGAATCTAAGTTTAACGTTCCCATAGACTCTATAAAGACTTCATTAGAAATACGAGATTCCCAAGGTTTTGTCATTACTAGCAAAGACCTGGGAACCTTAAAAAGAGGCAACCATGCTTTTGAATGGGACGGGAAAAAGACTGACGGATCACAAGCACCAGATGGGGTATATAGCTACAACCTAGTTGCAAAAACAATAAACGGTGAAAATATAGATGTCGACATAACAAGTAATGCTAAGGTCATCGGTGTCGACGTGGGAGATCAAACTGGGGAGCTATATACAGACTTTGGCAAAGTAAACTTTGAGGATATTAAAACTATCGGTGCCGAGGGTTTCCATAATCAAGTCAAAAAACAAGAAACATCACCAGAAAAATCAGCCAAAAATATCGAGCTAAAGGACCCTAAAACTGCTCCAGCAATCAATCCTGACTTATCAAAAATTCCTATTAAGGAAAATAACAACAAGTCAGCCACAGATTCAGTTGTAGAAAGGTTAAAACAACTGCAAACAGAACCGAACCGCAATGACATTAAAGCAAAAAAGCAAGCTCCGAAGGAAATGAAATCAGATCTGCAAGACGGAAATAACATCGGAAATCGTACTAATAAGGTAACTGATGATCAAATAGATATAGGCAAGTTAAGCATGAACTCTTTACTACCAAAAAGTGAACCCAGCAACCTGAAGAATTAACTGTAACATGATTAAGATAGAAAAATGATCAAAATCCTATTGGCCTTTTGTACATATCTGACCCTAATATCTTCATGCTCAACAAGTGTTGTAGATAAATCTAATCAGATTGTTTCTAACAAAAATAAAATAAAAATTAGCCCCAAAAAAGAGCAGGGACTTTATGATTATGAACAAATTGTTATTAACAATAAAGGAACTCAAATATCAATCCGGGGCAAAATGATTGATTGCAGCGAGGCTCAAAATAAATGCAAAAAAAGAATAGATGAAACTCCTACACTCTGCGTATCGACAGGGTATAAAAACAATATTTTTCTAGATGACGAGGCTTATTATGGTTGGGGTCAATCAGAATGTAATGCCAAAAAAAATCTGGCGGAAAGCTTCTGCCGAAATCAAAAAGACCCGCAAAAAGCAACGAACATCACCTGTATACCTGACCCTTCTGGCGGAGAGTGTCCTATTCAAAGAACAATGTGTCCCCAAGTAAATGCGCCTGCTCTATGTGTCGCACGCAGGTATTTCAGCTATCCGCTTAGATGGCTTCAGGCTCCGAAAGCGTCAGCTTCTAATGAATGTGAAGCAAGACAACTTTTAAAGATAAAGAGCTGCAACATGCATCTACAGCCAAGTGGTTTAAGTGATATCTATTGCGTCAAATTTAATGTTAGTAAAGAGTGCGAAAATACTTACAATAGTACCTGCAAAGACTATAGCAATGGTAACTGGACCACATGCACCATCAACCCTACTGAACCTAAATTACCTTCTGAGCCAATCACAGCATCAGCATCATCCGAATGCCTAGCACGAAAAAAGATAAGAGAAATTGCCTGCCTATCACCGAATCCCAAGAGATCACAAAAACCAGCGGAAAGAACTACTGTCCATTGTGATAGCGTTCAAAATTAGAAAATAATTTCATAGGCTGCTTCACGTAAAGAAGAAATGTCTAACTTCGTCTTTTCAAACTCAACAGAAACTCCGTGTTGATCTTGTAGCTCTACCATCATCTGCAAGCCCTCTTCAGAAAACCATCGAATGACATCTTCTCGGGCCTTAACTCTAACTTCATTGCTTTTTTTTGTGATTACCCACCTTATAATATCTCTGACCAAGTTATTCGCTTCTGTTTCGACAGTAGAAATACGACCACTTCCCTCACAGTGAGGACAGGGATCGGTCAAGACCCTTTCTAAGGAGTCGCTCGTTCTCTTCCTAGTCATCTGAACTAAACCAAGTTCATTGACTCCTAGAATATTAGTCCTTGCCTTATCGTATCTGAGCGCTTCATCTAACGCTTCATTTACTTTCTGTCTGTCAGATTCTGATTCCATATCGATAAAGTCAATAATAATGATACCACCAAGGTTGCGGAGTCTAAGCTGATATACAATATCACGCACCGCTTCAAGGTTAGTGCGAAGGATTGTTTGCTGAGCATTTTTATGACCAACAAATTTACCGGTATTAACATCAAAAGATGTGAGGGCTTCAGTTTGTTCAATCACTAAATACCCACCCGAGGGCATCCAAACTTTCTTCGAGAGCGCCTGAGAGATATCTAACTCAAGCCCATATGCATCAAAAACGGGCTGCTGATCAGCATAAAATTTTAATTTATCATCTGCACCAGGAACAGTACTTAATAAAAAGTGCTTTATCTGTGACCAAGCCTGGAAATCATCGACTATTATTTCTGATATTTCTTCTGTGTAAAGATCTCGAGTAGTTTTTAAGATTAAATCAGGCTCTTGGTAAATTAGACTGGGAGCCGCTACGCCAGTTTTTTTCTTGTTTATCTCTTCCCATACAGAAACTAAGTAATTTAAGTCATTTTTCAAAAGCTCAATATCTACATCGGCAGCAGCTGTTCGAACAATTACACCATAATTTTTAGGTTTGATTGACGATACTCGAGCCCTTAAGTCATCACGAATCTGCTCATTCTCAATCCGCCGCGAAATCCCGACATTATCAAAATCTGGCATTAGTACTAAGTAACGACCGGGGATAGTGACCAACATCGTTACGCGAGGACCCTTAGTCCCTAATGGCTCTTTCGCTACCTGAACTAATATTTCATCACCATCTTGGATGAGATGTTCAATCGGTGTCCTGTTGGCTAATGTTCTTGGGTCACGATCGTCAACTTCCTGAGCACGCCTCTGCTTCTCAGCTTCAAGCCAAACAGGATCGATCACATCTCCACCAAATAAAAAAGCTGCTCTGTCAACACCAATATTTACGAATGCAGATTGCATACCTGGCAGAACCCGACTAACTTTGGCCTTGTAAACATTTCCAACTAAACCAAGGTGACTATTTCTTTCAACATGGAACTCTGCTAACCGATTATCTTCCAGCAACGCAATCCGGGTTTCTGAAACATTTACATTAATTATTAGCTTTTTATTCATTCAGTTTCCCGAGATTTGAAGGCAAAACCCCATCATAACGTATGACAAAGTCATCAATAATTCTATCTGAAGCGCCACATAGCTTTTTTACCTGAGCTAGGACATCCTGATCTTTGCAGGGGCTATCAGAACGGCTCTCCCACCATTTTTCAAAATCAGCGCCAGAATGCACAATGTGCGCTAACCCTGAGTTTACCATTAAAGTCGCTTCTTTACTGTTTTGATACTTTGACCCAAAAGCCAACGCTAAACCATGAGCAGCAGGCTCAAGTACATTATGAACCTGATAATGCAAAGCCCCACCGACAAAGGCTAATTCTCCACTCGCATACAATTCAGCCAGCATCCCCACCTTATCCACAATAAGGACAGGCGCTATTTCGCTCTTATCAATTTGATTTTGGTCCTGATCTTGAATTTCACTGAAACGCACTTTTGAAATGCTGCGTTCATGGCACTGCTCTATAATCCACTGAATCATTTCTTGATCTGGCTCATGAGGAACCAAAACTAACTGCCAGCATGAATCTGAACACGGTGCTGCACACTTATTCTTCCATGCATCCAAAGCCACTATAACGTCTTGCTTCCAAGCACTACCAACAATAAGACGCCTCAGAGAACCAAACTGCCGATCTAAAAAAAAGCGAATATGCTCAATTTCTTTACGGCTATCGGTAATCCTCTCAACCACGCGGTCATATTTACTGTCGCCCACAGTCACAATTCGATCTCTAGGGCAACAGAGCAGATCAGCATAGAAATCACAGTCTGACTTTTCGACAACATAGTAACAATCTAAAAGTCTCAATAACTGCTTCTTTAGATATCTTGCCATCTTACTTTTTTCAATTGACCTAGAATTAGATCCATCGACGAGAACAGTTGGACAAAACTCCGCACATGCACCTAAAAAGCCTGGCCATAATTCATGCCGAACTACTAAAGCCAAGTCAGGATTGATCGTTTGAAGCGTAATTCGCCACCGCCAAATCGAATCCAACGGCGCTTTCATCAAAAAGCCCCGCTCTCCTCGCGCTCGTATAAATCTCATACCAGATTCTGAAAAGAGAAAAACACCAACCCAACAACCTAAGGCCTCCATCCGCCGAATTATAGGGATAGCTTGCTCATACTCACCAGCTGAGCTGCAGAAAAAAACAATCCGAGCATCATATCGATTCAGAACATCTTCTTTAAGCATATCTGAAATTAGAAGAGCACGATCTCTACCCCGGAGAAAAAACCTTATCGACTTCGAAAATGGCAATAAAAGGACCAACACCCCATATGTTATTTCGATAATCGCTGAGTATAAATATAAAAATATTAAACTCGATAGAGTTAACTTTCTCATTTTATTTGACCTATTAATTGAATCACTCTCCCTCTGCGCCGACCTTCGATTCCTCGAGATTTAAGATAAGCGACAAAAGAAAAGATGAAACTTCTTCGCTATCTATTTCTTTAAAGCATAAAGAATCTCCATAGCGACAAGAAACACTACCATGTTTTGAACAAGGCCTACATCCTAGCCCAGAAGAAAAAGATCGACTCTCCTTTCTCCATGGAGGAAAACCGAATCTTTCGGAAGTTGGCCCAAAAAGTGCCGCCACAGGTATCCCCATAGCCTCGGCTATGTGACACATAGATGAATCATTAGAAATAACCACCTCTGCTTCTTTAGCAGCTAAGGATGATTCAGCTAGGGTCAGTTTTCCGGCCAAGTTCAGTATAGACCAAGGCCACTGCAGCTGCTCTAATATTTCGACTGCTATCTTACGATCCTTCTCATTACCCAAGAATACTAAATTGATTCGGCGGTCTGAAGCCAAGAGTTGTTCTTTTACCAACCTTAAAATTTCTACATGAACCTCAACCGGCGTCTGCTTAGCTACATGAGCAGCCCCTGGAGCTATAGCCAGCCAATGCCCAAACCTTAACTCTTTTTGCCATGGAAACTCTCTGGCTTGCTCAGGAGCGCCAAGAAAGGGCTTTGGCACGTATGTTTTAATTTCATCGCGCATTTCTACTGGGAGATGTTTTTCAAGCGCCCCCCTCAAACAATCAGCCATGACCATATATTGAGATTTTTCAGTGGGTGACGAGTCAAAATTACCTTTACGGCCACGAAATCTAGCTGCAGCGACCATTAACATACGATCTAGGGAGCCCTTTTTACATGAGTAAGATGGTATTCCATACTCTCTCTTCATAAACTTGCAGACTAAACTTGACCTAAGATTGGTTTGCAAATCGACAATAAAGGCCAAGTCATTTATATTGTTTAGGCTTCTTATTTGGCTTTTTAAATCTGATGATTTGATCTCTACACATCTAATATTAGGCTGGAAAAAAGAAAGTAACTGCAACGATGGCTGACTTCCAAACCATGTAACCTCCACACTCATATTCAAGTTATAGAGTAGGTCTAGGCAAGAAGTAGCTAGCACTACGTCACCAATGCTACTACTGCGAAATATCCCGACCTTTAATGTTGGGGGAGTTGCCGATGGAGTAAACACTTCTTTCCTCTACTTTTTGATTCGAACAACAGCCTTTTCTAACTTCTGGCGGTACAATTAATAAATAGGCCCCAATCAATGACAATTTCAGGGAAGTGGAAAGATGTCAATTTTTTTAAGAAATGAAACCTAACTTAACCCATTCTCTTTTATAAAAAGGCACCCATTACCCAAATGCACGCCATTATGGTATAATTAGTAATAGAGACTGGGATTCTACTGTATCGGACCGCCAAAGCCATCTATAGCAGTCGAGAAGCGGCCCAAGAGGTAAAATTGAAACAATCTGAAACTCAAAATACTAGTAAGAGCACAAATGCTCCTGGCAACAAGCGAAAAAGACACCTCAATGTGATCTATTTTGTCGATTCCAGTAAAACGAGGTCGTTTAAGATGACCTTAGGTGCTAGCTATTTAGTATTCGGATCTATGGGCGTCATTCTAATATGGTCAGCTCTATCAGCAATAATGCTATTTGCCACTAACGATGATGCTGGGCAAAAATCGGCACGAATCCAATCATTGCTCACGAGTATTTACCAATACCAGATCCGTTATGACAAAGTATATGAAAGAGCTTATCCACGGGAAGGGACGACAACAGAAACTATTTCTGCCATCAATAAAGATACACTTGGATCTTTCGGATCTAGGAACAAAAAGAAACAAGATACCGGCTATCCTAACCTTTCGGCCAAGCCCAACATCGAAATACCGACAAAGCCAACACCAAGGACCGAGAGTAATTACGGATTCGAAATCGAAAACCTAAAAACCTGGACAACACAAAAAGGTGTGCTAGCTCGCTTCTCGATCCGCAATAAATTTAGCCCTACAAAATCGACCGGTCATGTATGGGGAATAGCTGAATATGTATCCAATGATGGTAAAGTTTATCACACCAGCTCTCCAGAGGGAGTAAACGCTGATAGCACTGGAAAGCCCGGGGACTATAAAAGAACATACAATTTTGCTATAAAATACTACAAATCACATACACTTGTATTTAAGCCGCCTGAATCAGTTGAAGGTCGATTTCTTAAGGTTCGCATTTTTCTAGGTGATAAGAATGGACAAATAATATCCCAAACTGCCGCCATATCGGTTGATCCGAACATCAGAAATATCGAAGGTTTAGAGGATGATATAAACCCAGTAAAGCCAGTAAACAAAAAAAAGAAATTAAACTTTCTTGAAAGAAAGAGCTCACTAAAGCCGACTCTGGAAGAAAACCCTGAAAAAGACGGCACTACGACTTCTAATCAAAGTGGCAGTGATTCCAATATTGAAATACTGCCCCCAAGTTAACAAACGTATTATCTGACCAGTATCAAAAAGTCTGAGGCAAAGAATGAAGTCTATTTTACTTTTTATACTTGTATTATCATGTTCCACGAGTGACAAAAATAATGGAAAGCAGATAAACATAATCTCCCACACAATCTTTCCTAATGATATTAACCATAAAACATTCTCTCGTAACGAAGTTTCAAACCTAGTTTTACCCTCCCGATTAATTGATGCGGGTGTCATTAAACGGCCTAATGCGGAGCTCCGAACCGGTCCTGGTCCACAGTATGAGATTTTCAATGAATTACTATTTAAAGACGATGTCGTGGTTACCTTCGAAAAGGTCGGGCAATGGAGAAAAGTTGTACTAACCGAACCTTTCTCGGATATTGCGTTTTCTAACAAACCACCTCACACAAGAAAGGGATGGGTACATTCCAAATCATATATGAACCTGACACCCCAACGATATATCAAAATTAAAAAATCTTCTTTACCTGTCGTATTCTCATTGAAAAAAATATCCCGCGCATGGTCATTTCACAATGGGAAAGAAGAAAAAGTTGAAATACCAGATCAAACTATGTTTCGAGTTATTCGTCAAACAAAAGATAAGGTTCTAATAGTGATTGAAGAGACACAGTCTATTGCTTGGCTCAGTTTAAATGATGTAAAATAAAGGAACGCCAATGTTAAAGTTATATTTACCTATAATATCAGTAATCATCCTATCTGGATGTGCAACTAAAATCAGTGGGGTTGTACTGAGTCAGACTGGATCCCAACTTAAGATTGATGAAGGTAAAATAAACATTATCGATTTGAGAAGCAGTCAGTCTAGTAATTACTCCAAAATCATTGATGTCGACGAAGACGGATTTTTCTCTACCAGCAATCATGTACCCAACGGGACATACCTAGTTGAAACATTAATTCCTGGATTCGAGCTGTCGAACCAAAAAATTACCGTTAATCAAGATACCTACGTAACTTTCAAAATAAAAAAATCTAACGAAATACACCCATCTACCCTAAAAGCTAAAATAGAAATCATCCCCCTTAAGGGCGGGGGCAATGCGTCAATCACACCGCCAAATATGTGAGAGGAAAAATGAAGATAAAGTTATTATTTCAATTTTACTTAGCAGTAATTCTATTGTTCAGCACTAGTTGCACTGATAAAAAATTAATAGATATAAGTATAAAGGTGGTTAATAATCACGATACCCCTATAGAAAAAGCCGTTATAAAGTTAAACGGTGAATCAATAGGCACAACTGACCTTTACGGAAACCTAAAAACGAAAAAGAAAATTAACGATACCGAATACGCTAATATCGAAATCACGAAAAAAAGCAACCAGTATTACTTTGCTCCATTTTTTAAAAAAGTATCGCTTAAAAAAAATCACAAAAATCCTGGAATTGAAGTCAAAGCAATGCTTTTCTTTGTTCCTAAACCAAAGCCATCGAACCAAGAGACTCAACCTCTAACAGAAAAGAATACCGATAACTCATTAAATAACGACGAAACAGAAGACAGTATCGAAAAAATTGAGTCCGCAACTATAACGAATCCATCAAAAAGTAACCCCAAAGATAATCTAGCACTGAATCAAAACCAAATCCCCGCTGAAAAAGAACCTGAATCCTACCCCGAAGAAGAAAGACTTATCCCCGCAAGCCCAATAGTGCTGAATAATTTAGAGACCAAGAATGAAAACAATATTGAGCCTAAAATTGAAGGCAAAAGCAAACAAAAGTTGATTACCATCCACACAAGATCCGATGAGAAACCTATACAAGGGGTAAAAATTTACTTGGGTAACTTTAAAAAGTCCCAGTTAGTCGAATCCTGCAACACTAACAAAAGAGGACGATGTGTTATTCGAGTTCCATCTAAATCCTCCAAGAAGATTTATCTCTTAGCTCAAAGAAAAGGTTTTCAGGCACAGAAGCGAACATTGGAACCAGAAAAATTCCAAAAAGTTACATTCAACTTAAAAAAAGGTTTGTCTATTGATGTATTGACATTGTCTAAATCATTCAATTATATCAAAGGACTGAAGGGTATCGATGTTTCTATCGGGGGAAAAAAAGTTGGTGAGACAGATTTTTTTGGCCACTATGCACACACATATAATGGCCAAATATCTGACCTCGTTGAGATTAAGCTAGAAAGCGATGCGTATCTGCCAAAAGTATTTACTACTGACTTTATAGTCGGTGAAAAGATCCGTTTAAAGAGATATTTTACATCTAAAAAGCCAAGGAAGCCTATTGTATATTTAACCAACCTAAAGCATGCCGGCAAAATAGACCAAAATAAATCTACAAGTGACTTAGATTCGAACATTAGATCAACAGATAAGATTGAAACTATTGCTTCTGATGTTTTATTCAAGAGTAAAATCTTTTCATTTATTAGTGAAAAAGATGTCTATAATTTGTTACCAGAAGAAAAATCAATAGAAGACGTTATCGAATCTGGGTGGAAAAACTCGGACCTAGTGTCTTCTCTAGATGCGGTTATCGTACCTACCATTGTTTTTAATAACCCACCCGTCATCGAATTAAGCGTGATAAACAGCGACGCTAAGGTGATCACAGCAGCTAAGGCAGATTTAGAGGGCGAAGACCCTGAGAAGGCATTGAGGATTACTATTGATAAATTAGTCAAATCCATTTCAGAATCCTTTCCTTTCGAGGGGTCCGTGATTAAGGTAACAAGAAAAAAGATTAAAATAAATATAGGTTCAAAATCGGGCTTTGGAATTCAAAAGAAAAGATATGTCGATATTTTTGGAACTCAGAGAAGTGAAACAGGTAATGAACAGAAACACACTAAAGTAGCTAAGGTTAAAATAATAAAAGTAAATAAGTATAATTCAGTTGGAATTGTAACTGAAATTAAACCAAGGTCAAATATAAGTTATGGAGACCTAGCTGTACTTAATGCGATCCAAAATCCAGATGGTAAAACTGTACATATTTCAGTTACGGAGAAAAATGAGGATAATAAAATAAAGCCGATTAAACAGGCCAACCTATATTATAAAAGCAGATGGATTGGATCCACTAATTCAGCCGGCTATACTTTGGTTTCACCTAAATCTCTTCCAGTGCGTGGACATCTCAAAATAGTGAAAAGTGGTTTTAATGATTTCACCAAAGAAGTTAGCTTGCCTAAAGTACAAAGGATAAATATCAAGCTAAAAAGACAGACGAGCAACATACTAGTCGAATCAAACCCTCCTGGGGCACTTGTCAAAATTGAAGGAAAAAGTATTGGTATAACACCTCTAAATCAACCAATAAAAATTCCTAGTGGTTTCGTAAAAATTGAAATAATAGGTTCCAGTGACACGAAAAAATGGCTGCGCATTTTAGAACTAGACCAAGGCACAGTCGACCTAACTGGCCCAAGATTGGTCGAGTTGGAAAAAGATCTGCTGGCCATTGCTGAACAATACAGTAATTCCGGAAGCCTGACTAAGGCTATCGAAGTGCTATTATCCGTCCCAAAGGAACACTCCGATTACTTGCATGCGATGCATCGAGCTGGTGAGATATATCTTAAGAATCTCAAAGAACCCGCAAAAGCAGCAAAATCCTTCAGCATAGTGACTACGGATCCCTCTGTGAAACAGTTCATAGATAAAAGATTTATAGCCTCGCATATTAACGAAGGAATCTCTCTTTTTTTGTCTGGGGAAAACCTAGCTAAATTGGATGAAACTCCTACTGCAATAGCACATTTTCAAAAAGGTTTTGAGGTTTTAAAAAGAGTAGAACCTTTCTTGCGGCACTTGTCTTCACGAGAATATAATCTAGCATTGCATAACGTGTATTTTCACAAGGCTCTTTCCTACCATCGCATCTGGGAACTAACTCAAGATAAGACAGCACTATTACAGACAAACCGTTTGTGGGAAAATTATATCGAATCAAATGTCGATGATATTCCGATATCAGGTGCCGGTAAAGCTTATATAAGTAATGCAAAAATATATCATAAACAGACTAGATCAACTCTTGACTCCCGGAGTCCGACATTATGAGAATTTTGATCACAATACCATTATTATTCCTGATCTCATCCTGCACACTGTCAGAATTCAGAGCAAAATTCAGGAACCAGAGATATGGCTATCCCCTTTTATTTTTCAAAAGTGACGATGGTAAATATTTCCCTAAATTTATTAACGATTTTTTTAATGGATCAGTAAAATATACAAAAAATTATCCATCTATAGAGCAGGCCAGTTCCGGATTTAAATTAATTGAAGTCAAGCCATTGCTGAAAGATAAGCAGCCCTACAATCAAGCCAACCTTAGTTGGTCAGCAGACGGGGCGTGGTTGAGCTATGAAATGCAAAAAGGAAACCACAAAGAGATCCGAATCATGGACCTTCACGGGCTGTCTTCACAGAAACTCTTAGATATACCAAGACCTTCTAGACCTTATCTAGCAGCAACCTTTCCCGGATCATTTCAGTCTTTTTCTTCCGGATTAAACTGGTCCAAGAATAGCACTCAGTTCTCCTTTATGGCCAATAATAGATCAGGAGAATATAATATATACGTTGGTGCAGTCGGATCCACTGAAGAACCTCTTACACAAAACCAAGGTAAAAATGGCTATTCCGTCTGGAACCCCAAATTAAACGAGATAGCATTTACCAGTTCCAGAAGTGGCAAAGGTGATATATATATCATTAACACTATTAACAAAAAAATTAGTCAGATAAGCTCCAACTCGGAAACAGATATTTTTCCCGAGTGGATCCCTAACGGTCATACCATCGTCTGGTGTTCCGGCTCAGGAAGAGGCTATCGAATTTTAATGTCCCGAAGAAATCCTAAGACTGGTCGATGGAACCCGCCATCAGCAATAACGAATGCAACTTTTAGCTACCTAAGGCCAACCGTCTCGCCTAATGGAAGGTATATATCATTCTATTCAGACTCCGGAAAATTCAAGAATATGCGACCGACATGGAATATACATGTTGTTCCTTTGGAGGGTGAAACTCGATACAGCGATAAACAGATTGCTCAAATGGTCATCGCTAAGGATGTGGTCGTTGATTTAAATACTGGGCCTACTTGGAGTCCTAACTCTAGTAGTATTTTTTATGTCAAAAGATCAAACAAGTATTTTAATCCAATATTTAACTATAATATAATAACTGGAGATCGATATCATCTAAAAACAAATACAAAAATGAATCGGGATTTAATGATATCAAAGCTTGGTGTACTAAGTTTCCGTGCGATGCAAGGTCCCTGGGATAGGGTTTTTTTAGCTCTTACTAATCAGGGTCTGCAATTACAGAAAGTCAACAATACTGAGAGTCGTATCCATTACTTGTCCCTTTAGCAAACGGGAGAATTTATTATGAAAATTATTCTAGTCCTCTTACTTTCTCAACTATATAACACACCAGCTAGTTCAGCCGAACATAGCTATATAACATACGGTGAAAATACATATATCAATTCATTCGACCCTTATACAATTCATGAAACTTCAGCTCACCGTTTATCAGATTTGATATTTGATAGCCTGGTAAGCGTTAAGACAACGGGTGGGTATGTTCCTAAACTAGCAAAGTCATGGAAAATATCAAAAGGTTCCAATTCTATTACTTTAACATTACGAAAAGGCGTTTCGTGGCACAATCACACTAAAGGTCAGCCCGATCATCTATTCGGTGC
>PBRN01000078.1 GCA_002725955.1 Pseudobdellovibrionaceae bacterium | reverse complement strand
GGACTTTTGCGATGATGGGTTATGGCATTATTCATTGTCAGAACCTGAACAAGGCTTTCAAAAGAGCGGCTCAATTTTACGGCGTGATTACTGACGAGGTGAAATTTAGGGTCGTGTCTTCGGAGACAACTTCCCGTTTTGAAGTGCTATATAAGTCCGCAAGACATTCAAAATTTCTTGCTGAGGCTTTGCTTGTTCTTTTCCATCGTTTTGGTAGTTGGTTGATCGGAGATCAGATTCGTCTTATATCTGTTGACTTACCAGGTAATGATAGTTTTTACGAACATGAAGTTAGAGAAGCATTTAATTGCCCTGTTAATTTGGGTTGTTCTCATCCTTCCTTAGTTTTTGATAGTCGTTGGCTTGATCAACCCATTGTCCAAACAGAAGAAAATTTGGAAGTTTTCCTTAAAGATTCACCTGCAGCTCTGCTGGCGCGGCCGGAATTTGATTATTCCTGGACCGGAAAACTGAGAAAGTGTGCCCAAAATTATCACTCTCAAGAATTTCCTTCCTTTGAGGAGCTTTCTGCCAAGGTATTTCTGACCCCCCAAACTTTGCGGCGGCGTTTACGCGAGGAAGGTACCTGTTGGCAAGAAATCAAGGATCATTTGAGGAGAGATGAAGCGATTATGCGCTTGGTAGAGCGTCAGGAGCCCATTCAGCGCGTAGCAGAAATGATGGGCTTTTCTGAGCCGAGTACCTTCCATAGAGCATTCAAAAAGTGGACCGGTCTGTCTCCTGGAGTTTTTCGTGAAACCCGGCTTCAGAATCGAGGTCAAAAATTATCGGAAAACGTGTAAAATTTGAAACGCTGTCTTTAATCCCTTTTTTATATAGGCTAGGGGTTTGTATTAGTCGGTTTAAGGACCTCTAATTCTCATTGTTTGCCATATAGTGCCAGAAGCAAGTTATGGAATCATTTGCTACCTAGTCACTAAGTATTGGGCTCTGGGGATCGGAATCAATGCCGGAATCAAGCTTTGCGACTTTTTACCCATAGGATGGTACTTAGGGCCTTATTGTTGGTGCACTTTTTAAACGATATGTGCTCACTTAAGGCTCCTTCCTTCGCTTAATTCTGAAAAATTTGCGTCACTGTCTCCAGAATGGATCAAAGACATGCATTTTCGTGTTAAACTTTAACTATATATATTGAAATTTGATTGTAGTTTAGAACTGATACGGAATCTAAATGAACGATTATGTGATGATTTCTTTCGGTTTATATAAATTATTTGTAAAAAAAACAGCAGATATTTAGCAGGGTGCATACGACAGATGACGGTAGAATTTAACCTATTAAATACAGATATTTACAATGAAGTAGATTCAACAGAGATGGGTTAACTCTATGGTCATCTCAAGGTAATTAGGCAGATGTATGGAGCTAATTAGATTAAGTATTCAATTCTTAAAAAAGTGAAATTGTGCCAAAAGGTAATTTTTTTATTCTATTTTGCTGCCGATAGATTTCTCGTCCGGTAGGGCATTGAGAGGGTTGCATATGAACATGAAACAAATGAGATTCTATGCCGTAAAGAAAGACGGTGTACTGATCTTGAATGGCGGTATAACGGATACGACCTCTTTTCAGAACTTGGACGGTTTAGTTGAAAAGGGAGATACCATTGATTTGTCCAAACTAGAGTTTGGCACATGGATTGGTATGAACTCTTTATATGGATACTTAGAGCAGAACATTGAAAACTTTGAGTTTATTAATATTCCAGAAGACATTTTTTCTATTTTTAAACAGATAGATGGTATTAGAGAATTAGATTTAAAGACATTTTCTGTGAAAACAATTGATCTCTCGACTATGGAACAGGGTATTACAGTTATGGATGGTAATGCCTTAGAGAAGCTTTTCAAAGATCAAGGTGAGTTCCCTAAACTTGAAAATAACTTAGCTTTTGCTAGTCCAATCCACCTTTTGACTCCAAAGCTTTTTTGTAATTCAGCATCTGAGTCTTGGCANTTCAAACATGGTTGGTTTAAGAAAAATTCGGAAGAAACAGANTTTTGGTGTCGGTACCTACATTTTGTTTTGGCGACGATTTCTGGAAGTNTTAATTTGATTAGCTCAGCTGATCATAATATNACTGGTTTGCTATCACGAGTAAGCCTTAAAGTAGAAAATGGNCAGAAAGCTCTAAATATCCTTCGTAATAATAAAGTTGANGATTTTAATACTGCGATGGCTATTGTTGTCGATGCAGCTAGNAAGTATTGTGATGTCTTGTTGGNTGAGCTCTNCGGCTTTGGAGNTAAAATAGAAAAGTCTCTCTTATCTTTTCANGCGTCTATATTCGATCCCAANAAAATNACACCAGTATACGAAAGCTTAAAGNGCCTGTGNTCTGAGGTGGAATCACTGACAATAATGGAANGTATTCTTGAAAATACNGGAACTTCCATTGGTGAATTGGTTATGAATATGAGNGCGGTGCAAGAGATAAAAAGTGCNATTGTTTCATGTCATAAGTTAGATCCAGAGCGATTGAAAGATATTAGAGANGCTTTTGTTTTGATGAATCCTCTTTCAGAGGATGACTGGAGTGAGACGAAGGCAGAGATTCTTGATGAAATAAAAGATCTTGAAAATTGNTTAGGTCAATGTGTAGTTACGTTGCAGACTTTTGATTTGGTCCGCCAGATACTCGATCATCGGGTGATAGAGTCNCGTATTATCTTGNGTGAGTTNCCAAACTTGATTAGTGGTAGTAATTGTAATTGGCTTGATGTCAAAGAAAAGATTGTATCTCATATTGCTAAAACTAAAGTAACCGATCAAGAAAAGCTAGGTTTCCGNTTTTTCCTTAGGGCAGAGTTTGATGCTTTAGCCGATTCNGAATCTGAGACATCACAGCCTGGTGATATGCTTATGTTTTAGGGACGACTGTTCCTTGTGGAAATTCCAAGGTGAATTGATCACATTTAACCCCNCCCAANAATAATCCTTGTGACAACTCNGGAAAGTGATCTGAGTCAATGTNAGTTTCTAATAANTTACAANGANGAAGATTNGATCGTCCNNNGGGGCAATAAAAGAAAGTTTTATTATCCCAGTGCTGTGCCATAGTCTTNAGAGGTTTCGGTANATANTTAGTATTNAAGGGAATNCCTATATTCGAAGTCTTTATCTTAGCTTCAAAGAAAACNTTATTTTCGANTGATACTGTCACNTGTTCTTCATTATCNGATATTTTATNAAAGGANAAATTTGCTAATTGTTTTGGGATNCCCCAATTNTTTTGACCATTGACTACGCTTGCGGTNGTAGAGACAAATATCTGAGAAATAGTTAGNTGNTTTTTCATATCATTNAACTTTGCGTATCCAGGTATAAANAAAAGCTCGTCATAGGGACCANCTGGTGAATGATCNTATCTTACNATCATGGCCATACTNATCGGTCCTACTTTTCCTTCTATTGTAGGTGGTAGAAAACAATTNTTTTTTCTGAANTCAGAATTGAAGCGATAAGCGAAAATATAGCCATGACCANTAAGGTTCCANGGTGCTGGAATTGCGGCTATATTATCCATTGGTATGACCCTCGGTGTTATTTCTGAATTATGATCTTTTTTCATATGATATACCTCGNCTTATATTAGTAACATAAAGTACTTGTATTGTCGATTTCGCTGGGCATAGCTNAGCTATNCAATTGGGATTCAGGGAGAGCTGAAATACCCCCTAAAAAAAGTGATGTAGCAAATTCGGCAGTATACTTNGGGCAGAAATTTTTTCTAGCGATCATGGCGCCNCCTAATTGATANCCGATACCCATAAACGTAGCACTCAGAAACTCAACATCAACCTTNGGTAACAAANCCATATCTATGGCTAATTGAATGTCCTGTNGNAGCTCTTTTTCCAANACNGNCATTGCAGAGAATTCAAATAAATCTTCAATGATCTGATTATTGCGGGTTGTTAATATATAAATGGTAGGATTTTCGGCAATGGCTTTGAAAAATAGGTAATAAGCTGGGTNTACAAACTCTTGAATANANGTNGCTGTCTGTCTGGTTGAGCGNACTGACTTGGTGAGATCNACTAAAAAGTCTTGGACAATNTCTTTGAATAAAGTCTCTTTATCAGCATAATAGTTGTAGAATGTTCCAGANGCTAGNTCGGTCTGTCNGATAATATCCCGAACAGTAGTCGTTTCGTAACCTTTCNGTTGAAACACNGATAGTGCAGCAGCNTGAATGGTTGCCTTATTCAGCTCTTTAGTTTTTTCTCTTTTGCCTTTTTCAACTTTTGTCACTTTGCTTTGCTCCGGGCTTAGTCGGAATAAAACTCATGGCTCTTTCTGACATAGCTGTGATGGTAAGTGATGGGTTCACACCTGGGTTTGCAGACATAGAAGACCCATCAATGATATACATGTTTTTATAGCCGAATACTTCATGTTTATGATTAATGACACCTTCATTCGTNTCTTTTCCCATGCAACAGCCTCCCAGAATATGTGCCGTGGANGGNATATTAAATAANGTCTCGGTAAANAAGTTNTGCACCATACCGCTNGTNTTTTGAGCAAATAGCATTGATAGCTTGGTTGCCTCTTTCATAAATGCAGCNGGGGGAGCTCCTCGTTCGATTTTGCTAATCATACCTTTGCGAAAAAAGGTAAAGAGGTTGCGTCCCATCTTAAATGATAGTGTTCCATCCAGGCTCTGCATATATAGCAAGATTTGAGAAGATTTAGCGAAATCTTTCACCGTCATTACTTTAAGCCACTTTATGGGGTTTTTTAACCATGATCTGAGCAATGTGCTGATTCTAATGAATACATTTTTTCCTGGAGCATGGGGTGCCAAAAGTATCCGAAAAAATCCTGATCCAGGAGGGTATCTCACTGGTTCCAAATGGGAATCATCGCTTGTATGGATAATTGAACTTATGGCAAGCCCTTCGGTGAAGTTGTCGCTGCCGTTATGGCTGGTCACCCCAATAATCGCTTCATTGTTAGTACGAATGAATTGTCCTAATCTACTAGATAGAAGTGGTAAACTTTTAGTTGCTTTTAGCTTAAGTAGTAATGGGACAGTTCCTAATACGCCTCCTGCAAAGATAACTTTTTTAGCATTGAAGATATGATCTTTTTTTCGAAATAATGAGAGTCTTTCAGATGCTGAAATCTGGTATGAACCATCACTTAGTTGGGTAACATCTGTTACATTTGTTTCGGCTTTTACTTGGGTTCCTAGGCCTATGGAGAGATGCAGGTAGTTTTTATCGAGACTATTTTTTGCATTATGTTGACAGCCCAGCATACAGCCTCCGCAGTAAATACAGCCTTTGCGATCAGGGCCTTTGCCATCAAAGAATGGGTCTTTTACTGTTTTGCCTGGTTTTCCTAGAAATACGCCGACATCTACCGGATGGAAGCTATCAGCACGGCCTATATCGGCAGCTATTTCTTTGAAAACAGAGTCAGTTTTAGTGAAGTAGTTATTGGTGGTAGCACCAAGCATTTTTTGGGCAGTTTTATAGTGTTCGCTTAGCTCTATTTTCCAATTGGCTAAACTACCCCATGATTTGGCTTCGAAGAAGCTATCTTTAGGTACTGGCAGGGTATTAGCGTAAACTAACGAACCACCGCCGACACCAACCCCAGACATTATTGTGACATGGCGAAAAAAACTCATTTTGAAGGGGCCCCTAAAATTGATTTGAGGCAGCCACATCCATTTTGGTAAATTCCAGTTAGTATTGGGAAAGTCTTTTGGCTTTTTATACCACCGTCCTTTTTCGATAACTAAGACCCGATAACCCTTTTCAGCCAGTCTCAGTGCTGAAACGCTGCCCCCAAATCCGGATCCGATGACGATACAATCAAAGTTTTTAGACTTCGTTTTTATGGTAGTATTTGTTTGTTGGATAAATGTCATTGTTGACCCTTCGTTCATTTCATCGTATCCCTAAATTGAAAGTCTCCTTTATAGTTGTCAAGGGCATTGTCTTGATTCTGTCCATTAGTTCCCTCAGTATTCGATGGCGCTAAATGGATTTCATGAGCAAATGGCATAGTTCTTTGTTTTGGAACATGATGTTATAAATCATACCTTCTGTAGAAAGGAATTTATAGTGCAACGTAATTCATACGATACAATTCTAGATAGATTCTATCATTGGGAAGAGGTAACTCCCAATAGTGTTTTCTTGCGGCAACCCACCGGGTCTGACTGGAAAGAATGGACTTTTGATGAAGCTGGTGGTGAGATCAGAAAAATGGCCCAGTATCTAAAAGATCAGGGGTTACAGAAAGGTGATCGTGTTGCACTAATTTCTAAAAACTGTAGTTATTGGATTATGGCAGATTTAGCCATATTAATGGCAGGTGGTGTTAGTGTTCCTCTTTTTCCAAATCAGCAAGCCGAAAACATCAGTTTCTGTATTGATCATTGTCAGGCAAAAATAGCTTTTACAGGTCGAATCGATGATCCAGCTCCGCTGGATGAGGGGATTCCTGCTCATGTCAAAACTATTGGTATGGAATTTCCCGAAGGTTATACGGATACCTATAAGGCGCAGGTTTCATGGCAGGATGCAATGAAGTCCAGTATTCCTCTTGCAGGAAAGACTCAAGTAGATCAGGATGATATGGCCTCTATTATATATACTTCCGGTACAACTGGCAGACCCAAAGGGGTTGTCCATACTTATAGGGGTTTTGGCTTTGCAGCTTCTACTGGTAGTCAGTATTTTAATATGACCGGTGATGATCGTTTTATTTCATTTCTACCACTTTCCCATGTGGCTGAGCGAGTGATGGTTGAATATAATAGTATTTATTGTGGTTGTTCAATCTCATTCGTTCAGTCCCTTGATACTTTTGCTGCTAATGTGAAAGCAGTTGCTCCAACTCTATTTTTTGCTGTACCTCGTATTTGGAAAAAATTTCAGTTGGGAATCTTGGATAAAATGCCACAGCAAAAATTGGATCGTCTTCTTCGAGTTCCTCTTCTCTCTCAGTTAATTAAACATAAAATACGTTCCGGTTTAGGGTTACATAAGGCAAGGTTAATTATTTCTGGAGCTGCTCCGATCGCTCCTAGTCTCATCGAATGGTTTGATCGATTGGGAGTGACAATTCAGGAAGGCTATGGCCAGACTGAAAATATTGCATACGGCACGCTCAATCCAAAAGATGATATTGAGGTGGGTTCTGTTGGTAAGCCTATGCCTAGTAACCAGATAAAAATTGGGGATGATGGTGAGATTCTTATCAAGAATGATGCTGTAATGACTGGCTATTACCTGGAGCCAGATAAAACAGCTGAAACGATGGAAGATGGTTATATTCTAACTGGAGATGTAGGTCACCTCGGGCCTAGAGGTCATCTATATATCACTGGCAGAGTTAAGGAGATTTTTAAGACTGACAAAGGTAAATATGTTGCTCCAGCTCCTATTGAATCTTTAATTTCTCAGAATGATGCGGTTGAACAAATTTGTGTTATGGGTACTGGCATGGTGCAGCCGGTAGCATTAGTGGTATTGTCGGAAGCAGCGCGGAAGAGAGACCGAAAAGATATTTCAAAAGAATTTAGTAGCATGGTACAGAAAGTCAATCAAAGTCTCGATCACCATGAGAAGATAGAGAAAGTTCTGGTTTGCAAAGAAGAATGGACAGTTGAAACAGGGCTAATGACCCCAACTCTTAAAGTAAAGAGAAATCAGGTTGAGAAAAAGTATCGACCTATGATTGATAATCCCACCGTTGAAGATTCAGTTATTTTTGAGAATTAAATGGCACAATTTATGCGATATTGCAGAAGGCTCCTTGGTTAAAGGAGCCTTTTTTGTGGCTTAGTAATAAAGGACTTTTATGTTTTTTGCTTTTGCCCAGCTTTCAGTACTTTTCCAAAATGTCCCGCTAGTAATAATAACAGAAAGATTTGAATAGACGATGGTTTCAAATACTTTTTTCCATTGGCCTAAATCTAGAGAACACAAGAGTTCGGAATCGATTTGAATTGACGATAGTCCATTGGCCCGTATCTTCTCTTGGATCCGGTTGATATGATCTGAGCAGATTTTTTTTTCACCCAAAAAGTAGATGGCAGGTTTCGAATTTTCTGTATGTTGATCATCTGCATAAGCTTCTTCTATCATTCCTGCAGCTGCAGTTGCGTTGTTTATAGGGTCGATTAGTATAAATGCTCCATTTATTCGATTTTGATGATAGGGGTCGACATAAATAGGATCGGCGCATTCAAGCTTAACTTTGGCAATGTCATTTAGTTTTAGTGTTGTCGCTTGTACTCTTTTTAAAGTTTCTATTTCGATTAACCAATCGATTTTTTTAACGATTACTTTGATATTCCGACTGGTGTGCTTTAACGTAAGGTATTGTCCTTCTCTCAGTTTATTGTGATCCATCCAAACAACCATTGATTCTATATATTTAGCTTCAGTAGGCTTATTAAAATTATGAGTTAGCATTGATCCCCGACTGATGTCGATTTCGTTACTAAGTGTTATGGTGACGGCTTGACCAGCAAAAGCTTTCGATAATTGCCCATTAAATGTTTCTATCGATCTGACTTTACTGGTTTTGTTTGATGGTAAAGCTTGTATTTCATCTCCTACACATACCTCACCGGAGATGATCGTGCCGGCAAAACCACGAAAATCTTGATGAGGCCTTATCACGTATTGGATCGGAAACCTAAACTGATCATGATTGTCTTCATTTTGTTCAGATTTTTCTAAAATATCGAGTAAGGTTGGACCCTTGTACCAAGGGGTATTTGAGCTTTTATTTACAACATTTTCACCATGTAATGCACTTAATGGTATTGTATCTACTCTACGGAAATTAAGTTTGTCTGATATCTCGGTATAGCTTTGACAAATTTGATCATACTTATTTTGGTCCCATTTAACCAAATCCATTTTATTGACAGCAACCAGAATGTGTTGAATTCCTAATAAGGATGCAATCCATGTATGTCGGCGTGTTTGAGGCATAACTCCTTGTCGAGCATCTATCAGAATGATGGCTACATCAGCTGTAGAAGCTCCGGTAGCCATATTTCTAGTATATTGTTCATGCCCCGGAGTATCAGCTAAGATAAATGTTCTCTTGGGAGTTGAAAAATAACGATAAGCAACATCAATTGTAATGCCCTGTTCTTGCTCTGCTCTTAGGCCATCCGTAAGTGCAGCAAAGTCTAGGTGTTTACTATTTCTTGTTCGCTCAAGTTTCGATAAATGATCCTCAAATAGACTTTTGCTGTCGTGTAATAGCCTCCCGATAAGAGTAGATTTACCGTCATCAACGCTTCCAGCCGTGGAAATTCGTAATAGTGATGCTGCTGCTTTGGTCGAAAGAATCTCAGTAATAGATTTTTGATGTAATTCAGCTGCATTTTTCATTAGAAATATCCTTCACGTTTCTTGATTTCCATAGAACCTTCGGTGTCATGATCTATAACCCTTGTAGAGCGCTCTGATGTTCTAACTGTCATCATTTCTTCGATGATTTTGGGAACAGTATCTGCCTCTGATCTGATAGCTCCAGTGCAAGGTGAGCAGCCCAGTGTTCGGAATCGACACATAACATCCTTAGTATTTTCGGGTTCTGCTCCACGAGTATTAGTATGCTCGATAGGTATCAGTTGAGATCCTCGTACTGTCATCTTGCGTTTCTTGGCAAAATAGAGGGGTACTATGGGTATCTTCTCGAGGTAGATATAATGCCATACATCTAATTCAGTCCAATTTGAAATAGGGAATACCCTGATGCTTTCATCTTCTCCTAGGCAACTATTATATATGTTCCATAACTCGGGCCTTTGATTTTTAGGATCCCACTGTCCGTATTTGTCTCGGAATGAGAATACCCGCTCTTTGGCTCGTGATTTTTCTTCATCTCTTCTAGCTCCACCGAGCGCCGCATCTATACGGTATCGTTGCAGTGTTTTTAATAATCCCCTAGTTTTGAGTATGGAGCAGCATTTCTGAGTTCCAAGATCGAATGGGTTGGTTCCAGCATGAAATGAAGCCTGATCTCCGCCAATAATCAGCTCAGCTTCTATGTTATTAACGAATGAATCACGGAACTCAATCATTTCCTTAAACTTAAACCCTGTATCTACATGGACTAAAGGAAATGGAATTTTGCCAGGGTAAAAGGCCTTTTGTGCAAGTCGTACTAATACGCTCGAGTCTTTACCGACTGAGTAGAGCATTGCCGGTCTTTCAAATTCGGCTGCTACCTCCCGAATAATATGAATGGCTTCCGCTTCGAGTTTTTGTAGATGATTCATTTTTCTTAGTGGTTGAGCAGTCATATTTTTCCTCCATTATGTTTTGAGATATTTCTATCTTTTCTGTCGTGAAGGCCGCATTCTTTGGAGTCTTGGTCTTCCCACCACCAACGGCCGGCACGGATATCTTCTCCGGGCAGAGTAGCTCGAGTACAGGGTGCACATCCGATCGAGGGGAAATTATGGTCATGTAGACTATTGTAGGGGATTTTATGTCTTTTAATATGTCGCCAGATCTGATCTGAGGTGTGATTTATTAAGGGATTGATTTTAGTTATGTGATTATGCTGGTAATCGTATTCTAATATTTTTGATTTTTCTCTGGTAGTGGATTGTTCTTTGCGCAACCCTGTAATCCAAGCCTGTTGATTTTTTAATGCTTGGTTTAGAGGTTGTATTTTTCTAATTCGGCAGCATTCTTTTCTGCTTTCTATAGATTGGTACATCTGGTTGTAACCAAAGTTTCTGGTCATCATTTGAACTTGNTCTTGATTGGGAAGCCANGTCTCAATGCTAATNTNATAGTGATTTCTGATGGCATCNACTGTGTTATANGTCTCAGGATGCAATCGACCTGTATCGAGAAAAAAAATACGNGGGAAATNTCCGATCTCGGAAAATAAATGGATTAAGTAAACGTCTTCTAATCCAAAGCTACANGCAAAAGANATCTTACTTTGAAACTTATTTAGAGCCCATATTATAATTTTTTGGGGATCAGCANNGGAAAAGGAATGATTTAGTGAGTCTAATTCGNCTGTATCTATTTGGTTTTCGTGCTTTTCNGTTTTCACANCGCATTTTCCTTAATCGTCAAGTCATTAATTTNNTGNTTGAGNTATTGAANGCCAGTNCGGTTGGTAAAATCACCGAAATGTTCATCTTCATNTCCTTGTTCAGACCATAGTTTNAACANAATACCNATGAGATTAGGNATAGATTCATAAGGAACCATTTCTTTNAGTTTCCAGTTGAGTCTGGTTGATTCTTTNTCGCCNCCAACAAAGATCATGTAATGGCCCGGTTTCTGACCAACAAAAGCTAGTTCAGCCATGAATGGTCGGGCGCANCCATTNGGGCANCCNGTAATTCNGATGACTGGAGCCTTATTATTTAAATGGTAATCACTGATTATATTTTGNAGTGACGTTAGNAGGTTGGGNCCAANTCGCTCTGATTCCGCAAATGCTTTAATACACATGGGTAAAGCAACGCATGTTAGTGCCTTCTCTAANAGTCCGTTTGGCTTTTCNGTTTGAATTTGGTTTTGATCAAACCAATTTTTTATNNATTNTTTATGCTCTTTTGGAATNCCTAATAGAATAANATCTTGATCTGGAGTAATCTGAACATNGAGCTGCCATTTTTCTATTGCGTATCTTAATGCTGATTTTAAGGGTTTGTTTTCAGAATCGACAATTCTGCCTGACAAAGTGTGTATCCCAACAGACCAAGTTTCATCTCGGGCTTGATGCCAGCCNAACCAGGTTGGNGTATTCCATTCAGGTAGCTTGCGATTTTCGAATATAACATTCGATCGATTACTAACTTCATCCTTAAACCAACNNAGNCCGCGGTCTCGAATCGTATACTTCAGGCGNGCCTGTGATCGATTGAGGCGATTACCAAAGTCTCTTTGAACAGTAACGATTGCNTCTGCTACGTTAATAAATTCGTTTTTCGGAATCCAGCCAATGAGATGAGCNGTGGATGGATGGGTCTGTTCATCTTTGATATTTGATCCCATTCCACCACCGGCAAATACAAACCATCCTTCTATATTNCTATTATTGTCATAAGTAGCACAGAANCCTAGATCGTTAGTAAGGATGTCAACGCTATTATTTCCTGTCGCNGTAATGGCAACTTTAAATTTTCTGGGTAAATATTGTTTGCCATAAATTTTATCATTTTCATCAGAANGGTTAATGGTTTCACCATCAATGAATATTTCATGCCATGCATTAGTTTTTACNATGAAATGTTTGGATAGTAAAACTGCATATTCANTGAGTTGATTGAGTTCNGGCTGTAGGCTTGGGTTAGGTGGTTGAGTTACATTACGTACTACATCTCCACATGCTCCGGTGGTTGTGATCAANGCCTGGTTAATATGTCGTATGGTTGATTGGATNTTTTTTTTCAGNACACCNTGTAATTGGATNCTNTGTCGTGTTGTGAGTCGGAGGCTGCCGAAAGACCACTGGTCTGCGGCGTAGTCCCATGCTAGCCATTGTTTTGCTGTGAGGTAGCCGCCCGGTATNCGGCCNCGTACCATTAGGACAAANGGTTTCTTNGGTGCNCCCTGTTGCTTNTCNATTAAAGTNAGGCGATCCCTGCTCTTNTGTTGATACATACCGTGAAACTTNAGGAGCTGGTCAGAATCNANTGANAANCGTTCTTTTTCAGAATTTATTTCATCAAGAATAGTACCGCGAAGACCNGTTGATTCAATTTTGCGTATTTCATCTTTGGTTAAATTNGTNTTCTGNCTATTCATGCTTCTTTCTCCCGTGTATCAATCTTAAGGTATTGATTTTTNATATTTNNTGTTAGATCCATTAANATCTTNCGTCTTAAANTTGGGTCGGGAATTTTTTGTTTTATTTGATGGCGAACTTGAGTCATCTCTTCGAGAATATTNATGTCTTGGTCNGGTAAAATAGTTTCAAGCCAGCTTCTNATTGCTGTTGCTAGGCCGGGAAACTTNCCTTGGGTNGAAATTGCAATTTGNAANGGNCCNCTTTCAATTTGAGANCTCATGTAGAANTCACAATAATTNGGTCGATCTATCGCATTAAATAGTATNCCAAANTCTTNNCACCANGANCNAATTTGATCATTTTTTTGAGCGNTATTTATNGCAGAAAAGATGATGCGATTATTCCTNANGTCANCCTTAGTTACTTNATTCTTATAAATANTGATTTGATTAGGNTNNTCNTTCTTNAGTANCANCACNTTTGATGATATCTTGGTTGCAATGATTGTTATGANAGCNCCTGAAAATAANAGCTTTTCTATNTTNTCTATAGCNGCTTCATTTGTTCCTATGACTAATGTTCGTTGATTTTCTAGGTCAAGAAAAACAGGNAAGAATGGTTTCATAGCTTTCTCCATAATGTTTATNNNCACATGATGAGATAAGTNCACTTATCCCTCACG
This sequence comes from Pseudobdellovibrionaceae bacterium, assembly GCA_002725955.1. Classification (GTDB taxonomy): domain Bacteria; phylum Bdellovibrionota_B; class Oligoflexia; order Oligoflexales; family Oligoflexaceae. The sequence continues at coordinate 4,341 of PBRN01000078.1, read as the reverse complement.
CAAGGATTGAATCTTTAANNACTNTCTTTTCTCAGGNNGTTACCTGATGATTTTGTGTTTTGATNTGAAGATTAATTACAGAAGCAACAACAGCGTTTCATGGTAGANCTAAGGATANTNGCNAAATTCATGGTCATCGTGGAGATTATTAAATTTATCATTTTTCTATCCTGCCGATGAAAGTTTTTGAGGCTTATGCCCNAGATAAATTTGNGATTTTCTNACCACTGGCTTTGTGAATCTAGNTGAATATTATGCTNATTCATNAGATAATACTGATCGTATTATCTATGTTTGAATGCATNTATTCAGATTCCANAAATAGCTAGCCACTNTGTTTTAAATCTAATGACAATGTCTTTTATCATTTTCATAGCTTAATNATTTGTTGGCTTAGTTAGCCAAAAAATTTGAGGGGGAACTCGATTGAAGGATCGTTTTTATACGATTATTTGTCAATGTTTTTTTATTCATNTACCTACTTGTATCTTCACTTTTTTAGAGATTGTTATATGGAATTCGTCCATGACGATGATCTTCTTAATAGGNCAGCAGAATTTTTCTTATTGAATGAANNCCAGTTTTTGGNNACACACGCACNNTCTTATNANNATGNCNNTTNTTTTGGTGTCANTGTGNCTNNGTTGGCGTTGCGCCGNTCAGCTGAGCTTGAGCTTCCGTAGGAAAAACNGATTTATACATACCATTTTACCAAAATGTAGGTTATAACCACCCCAGAGAAATCCNNGGTGTTATATGGTATTTCGTCCGTATTCTNAATCGAGAGACTAAATNTNTAGGTTNTGTTGGCCNTTTGGTGCANAGATTTGTACTAAGAATGTNACTTATNTTTNGGTGATGTTCGGCTGGAGGAATGATGGTTAAAGAATTTGACACTTTGCAGTCTCTGGAGGCTGNTGGAAGAGNNNCAGATACTCCGGGCAACATGTCTNCATTTCGCAAGTCGGGTATTGATCTGCTNAATGAAGCTAATCAGGTTCTTGANCATTGTAAGGATTTGCCGGAAGCTCTTGAGAAAATTTTAGATTCTTTGCGTATTCATGCTGGTATGTTCGCATCNTGGGTNCGGTTCAAAGGCACCTTNGCAGAAGAAATGGGCGAAGTTNTGTTTCTNTCGGATATTGATCGTGAGGTTTTGCCTCTTGAATTTATAGAGATCCAGGAGAANAAGGTTCACAGCTCTGGCGAGNTGGTTGTCACTGTNTTGAATGATCTTGANGCCAATGTTATTCCAAATGNGGATCCGGGGAGGAAGAANCCTTATATTCTGTCTGTNCCGATTGGCTTTGGTCGTCAACAAATNGGTGTNTTGTCTATCGTCAANTTCTTTAGAAGCCCCAAGCAACCTCGATTNGATGGAACNTTATTAANNCTTGTAGCNTCCACGATTGCAAAAGTTGCAATTATTCACCAGTCTGATTCTACTTATAANCCAAAAATCGTAGCAGGTCANAAAGACAANCAGCAGGCNCATGNTTTTCGACCNGCTTNTATCATGGGTAACTCTAAAGCTATTCGGTTGGTTTTTGACAGTGTCGGTCAAGTNGTAAAAAGTNATACTACAACNTTGATTTTAGGTGAAAGTGGTGTTGGAAAAGAATTAGTTGCTAGTGCCATTCATAATTATAGTGANCGAGCTAAGAAACCTTTCATAAAAATAAATTGTGCAGCACTTCCNGAATCTTTNTTGGAAAGTGAGTTATTTGGTCATGANCGCGGTGCCTTTACGGGNGCTGTGCAGCAAAAAAANGGNCGATTTGAACTGGCTGATGGTGGNACCATNTTNCTNGATGAGATTGGTGATATCACTCATACAACNCAGGTAAAGCTTTTGCGTGTGCTTCAAGANAANGAGTTTGANCGGCTGGGCGGNGTNCATTCTTTGAAGACCGATGTTCGTATTGTNGCGGCAACCAATAGAAACCTTGAAGCNNTGATNGAGGCAGGAGACTTTAGACGAGATNTATANTATNGGCTCAATGTNTTNCCGATATACGTGCCTGCTCTNAGAGAAAGAAAAACAGACATTGTACTGCTGGCTGACCACTTTGTGAAAAAATATTCGGATTCGATGAATAAGGATATTCGCCGNATTTCNACTCCNGCNATCGACATGTTAATGAGTTATCATTGGCCAGGGAATGTNNGNGAGCTTGAAAATTGTATAGAAAGAGCAACTTTNCTTAGTACNGATGGTGTTGTCCATAGTCATCATTTGCCCCCCTCTTTGCAGACGGCGGATNCGAATAGCCATCAGGTAGAAACATTGCGTTCNACTNTNGAATCTCTNGAAAGAGAGATGATAGANGATGCTTTAAGAACAAGTGGNGGAAANATGGCAAAAGCGGCNCGNGCTCTCGGCCTNACTGAAAGAGTTATGGGTCTTAGGGCGAAGAAATACGGTTTNGACTCTAAAAATTATAGAGGCTAGCAGTTTGGGGGCNGTTAGCCTCTATNNTTGATGATTTTNATTTGNTTATCTTCAGCTTAACNTTGTGGATCCAGCCGTCAGGTGCTGGTTTACCATTTTCTTGTATCCCCACCAATGTTTCCCTTAGNTTTTNAGAAACAGGGCCGTAGGCATGTTTCAGNGGNTAGCGNGTACCATCAGCNTCTCCNAGCTCAGCGATTGGTGTNAANACTGCNGCCGTGCCGCAAGCGAANAGNTCAGTGCAGTTTTCTTCTTTGATCTTGTTGATGAGCTCGTTNATNTCCATTGGGACTTCATGGGTTTTGATNCCTTCCAGNTCTGCTANTTTAAGTAGTGAGTCNCTAGTGACTCCAGNAAGAATAGAATCGGTTAGACTNGGTGTNTAGANTTCATTATCNATCATNGCGAAGAAGTTCATGCCNGATAGTTCTTCGATATATTTATGTTGTGAAGCATCCAGCCACAGGGTTTGGTGNTATCCTAATTCTTTTGCTGCGATTGCTGATTTGATGCTCCCACCATAGTTNCCNGCCACTTTGGCGGCTCCGGTNCCTCCAGGTGCTGCGCGACAGTCGGATCTTTCGATTAGAACGCTTACTTTATCNCTGGAAAAGTATGCTCCNGAAGGAGATGNGATGACCATGAACATATATTCCATTGAAGGAGCCAAACCTAATCCAGTTTGAGTTCCNATCATAAATGGTCTCACATATAAGGATTCCCCTGNTTTTTGNGGTATGAGTTCAGCTTGAACCCTTACTAATGAGTCAATNCAACCAATGTAAATATTTTCAGAAATTTCAGGCATAGCCATACGCCTTGCNGAAGCATTNAAGCGGCTAAAATTTTGATCGGGNCGGAATAAGATGGGGTCATCTTTNCCGTTGCGATAGGCTTTCATACCTTCGAAAATGGCTTGCCCATAATGAAGAACCTTAGCGCTCGGATCTAGAGCGATGGGTTCCCAAGGNAGTAACTGAGGGTCTTCCCATTTACCGTTTCTGAAAATGCATTGGGCCATGACTGGGGTTCTNACTGTTCCGAAGCCAAGTGATTCTGGGAGTTTGAAGTCCGNAATNGCCTGTGTCAAGGTTTCTGAAATGGGNAGTTGGTTGAGATCCGTCATCATTAATCCTTATTTGTTTTATCGGGTAAATTTATGCCCTCNAGCGCTGNANATANTTTAANCCTCTNATATTAAAGAGCTTTGNGGTTTAAGTGGGCCTTGGTAGTCGCTATTCTTTACCCTGAATATGCGACTAATAAATAGGTTCAAATACTTATACCCAATTTTGATAAAAGTTCATAATGAACTTGATAATCTGGATCAAGAAAGTAGTATAAGTTTAGCATGGGCGTGTATGCGAGGCATCTAATCTTGTCCCTATAAGTGATAACGNAACATCGGAATCGGAATATCTAGGCTGAGCTTCAAAACAATGTAAATTGTGCATTCCAAGTTGGTGTGATCTGCAGATTGGTTTTGACTGATTGTTGGTTGCCAAACTATAAAAAAATAAGACTACCACCACAAACCCGTGAATCTAATAGGTTCTTNTAACTNTTATCTGGACTATGCGAGATCTGGTAATTTTCTTGCANTGTAATAAACCAATTGGGAAGTTTTAAATGTCATCTTTGAATGGAGCTCAGGTCCTCGTTAAATGCCTTGAGAACNTAGGGGTGGAACGTATTTTCGGTCATCCAGGTGGGGCAGCNATTAATATTTTTGATGCTTTGGTNGATTCATCTATCGATTTCGTTTTGACTCGACATGAGCAGGGTGCCGTGCATATGGCTGATGGNTATGCNCGGNCGAGTGGNAAGCCTGGTGTTGTTTTAGTGACGAGTGGGCCGGGTGCCTTAAATACTGTCACGGGGCTGGTCAC
>PBRN01000077.1 GCA_002725955.1 Pseudobdellovibrionaceae bacterium | reverse complement strand
AAAAAAAAATTAGATAACTATTATGAATCGTAAAGAAAAGCTTCGCCACTATTGTTATCACTCTGTAATACGATACTTGGCTAAAATACCCCACAAACGACGCAGCCAATTTGGCGTCACACCCGATTCTTCTATATTTAATCGAACTCTTATTGCAAGTCAGCCAAACTTACAGTATTAGGGCTGTTGAATGAGAAAGAGGAGTCCGCTTAAACATGCCAAAGGTATATGTAAAAACACTAGGGTGCAAAGTAAATACCTATGATTCACATAGCCTTCAAGCTGATTTCAAAGAGCAAGGTTACGAGTTAACCAAGGAACCTAGTGATGCAGATATATCGATCCTAAATACCTGCAGTGTCACTGGAAATGCCGATCGAGAAGGCCGCTATCTCCTAAGAAAGTTTAAAAAGGCAAACCCCAAGGCCATGATTGTAGCAACAGGCTGCTACGCCCAAACTGACTCCGAAAAGCTTTCAAGCTTGGACGAAGTAGACCTTGTTATCCCCAATCAATTTAAGGACAAACTGGTCAAACTGACAGACTCTGGTTTTCAGCTCAAAAGATCAGGGCAACCATTTAATAATACAGACCAAGTTAAACATAAACTACCAATTGAAGCCAAAGTTGTTTCAAAAAATCGTCAAGGCCATTTTAAAACCGCATTGAAATTAGGGCCGGCGTCATCAGATCGGACAAGAGCTTTCTTAAAGATTCAAGATGGCTGTAATGGTTTTTGCACTTATTGCTTAATCCCTTATGCCAGAGGAGCTAGTCGCAGTGTTCACCCTTCGGAAGTAAAGAAAGAGGTTCGGCGACAAATAGAGCTGGGTATTGGTGAAATCGTATTCACGGGTATTCATATTGGTGACTACGGTGAAGACCTGTCACTGGGGACTGAGACCCCATTTGTAGAACTATTTCGAGAAATGCTCGACTGGGATGACATGGTCAGAATCCGGATCTCATCTTTAGAGCCAGGCGAAGTAAACGAAGAGATGCTTAAAATAGGTGCTCAAAGACCCGAATTATTTTGCGATCATTTTCACCTGCCACTGCAATCAGGCCATGACAGAATCCTAAAGGCAATGCGGCGAAGCTATGATACCCAACACTATAGCGATATTGTCGAAATGATCCTTGAATACTTTCCCAACGCAAATATCGGATCTGATGTCATTCCTGGCTTTCCGGGAGAAACGGAAGAAGAGTTTCAAGCTACCGTTGATTTTATCAAGAAGACAGGCATCAACTATATACATGTCTTCCCATACTCTAAACGCCCCAATACAGCCGCAGAAAGAATTCCAGGACATCTGCCTCAGCAAATTGTAAAAGAGCGAGCAGCATGTCTGAGAGAGCTTTCAGATGACTTAAAAAAGGATTACTACCGCCAATTCATTAACACTGAAGCAGAAGTTTTATGGGAAGACAAAACTGACCCATCAGGGCGCCAAGTTGGACACACCCGAAACTATCTAGAAGTAGCGGCTGCGGCTCGAGTAGGGGCTGAACGTGGATGTAAGAGCAAGGTGCTGTTGAAAGGTTTTGTCGAAAATAACCGCCTGCTGGGAATTTAACAAAGTTACCAATCAACTCCGATCGATACTGCATATTTGCGGATGGCCTGGGTCCCTCCACGAAAGCTGAATGCCTTGTAGCCAGCAGACTGCATGCGTTCAGCCAAAACTGCTGTCTGCAGCCCCCACGGGCAATAGAACACCCAAACATCTTGATCGTTCAAATCAGTATATTGATTGAGTAGATGGTCTAAATCCTTATGCTCGGCATTAGGATAATGCCAGTCCCGAAACATTTCTTTGGATCGACAATCAACTACTTTAGCATTTTCCGGTACTTGATCTNTAAAAACCTTGTCACCCATGAGAGAGGCCAGGTCCAATTGCTTGAGGTCCAAAATATGACGACCTTCAACCGCAGCTTCAAGTATCCCGGGAGTCAGTTTTTTCTCTTGTTCTTCAGCTATGGGCAACTTACCTTTAGTCACCGGTTTCTTTGAAGTTAAGGCACAGTATTCCTTAACTTTTTCACTCATATAGTAGGTGCCAATTTTTCTTGATCGCTCAATAATTTCCTCTTTTTCAAAACCGATAAGCGGCCTAAGCACGGGCATTTCGGTTGCAGCATTAATCACAGCCAGATTATCTAAAGTCTGTGAGGACACCTGTCCCATAGCTTCTCCAGTGACCAAAGCCATACAATGCTTCACATCCGAAGCGACCATAGCACTAGCTTTATACATGAGCCTCTTAAGTACGACTTGATTATACCTCGGTTCCGTATCATTCTTTATTTCATCAACTATTTTCCCAAAATCAAGACTATGAAACGTAGGCTCATAACCAAAACACCATTGATCAATCAAAGCTTTAGTCACACCTAAAGTATCCTTTTCATACGCATCACCCGCCAAATTACAAAAGACAAAGTCAAGGGCTAGCCCTCTCTTCATCAACATCCAGGCAGCAACCGCAGAATCAAATCCTCCTGAAATCATACACAATGCTTTACCCTGAACCCCCANCGGAAAACCTCCAGGTCCAGGAATTTTTTCACTAAAAAAGTAAGCTCCGTCGNGACGAATATGGACATCAATCCGAATATCTGGGTTTTTTAAGTCTACTTTTAATGCATCATTCCAAAGAATACCTCCCAGGATCTTTTCTACATCTTTGGAGACAAAACCTTTAACTCCCGAACGGCGGGCTCGCACACAATATTTTTTACCTTTTACTGCAGGTTTATATTTTTCTATGGTCTTTCGCATGGAATCCATGTCCGATGGACAGATATGTTCCACTGGGGAAATAGACGCAACTCCAAACACGCGGGAAAGCTGATTGACAGCATTGAGATCATCAACTTCGACAAAAAGACGCGACCACTCGTTGCGTACCTTACATTTTGTACTTACAGCCTTCACAGCTTCTCTCAAGTTGCCAATAAGCCTGTCAACAAACCGTTTTTTTACAGNAACAGATTTTAAGCTCACCTCTGAAGCTATTCTGACTAAAACTATCATCTAAGATCTCTATCGTTCAATTAACCCATTGCCTGAGCGGCTCAATAGCAGGAAAATGTCAGAGTGCTGTTTAATTGAATCTATCCAAATAATAAAGATCAATTAGATAAGGCCCTGTAATGTATATGTCATTTTAACCACCCATAGGTGTTCTCATGGAACTTATACCATATCGAGGTCTACCTCACCCTAAAGTTACAATGCACATCGATTATAAAATCAGCGGGGAATCAATAAGATTTGAATGGTTCATTGATGGTGAAATCCAAGATATTAGCTGGGAGTCGGGAAATCATAAACAAGGCCGTTATGTTAACGGCTTATGGAACCATACTTGTATGGAATTGTTTCTAAGCCCTCATGCTTCATCTGAGGAGTACTTAGAATTCAATTTCAGCCCCTCTGGAAACTATGCTGTATTTGCATTTGAAAAATACCGCACACCCTCAGTTCAGACCGAAATCCGAAATTTCCCCAGCCCCAGAATCAACACAGCCGCAACAAACAAGCAATTAAATATGAAAGTCGAAATCAACAAGATGTCCGTACTTGATTTATATCCTTCAGCAGAAGAGGGTTGCAAATGGGGAGTTACTTCCATTCTAAATGATGTCAAAGAAATTAAATCATACTGGGCGCTCAGTCACCCCGGAAATAAACCCGACTTTCATTTGAAGAAATCATTTAATCTCTGGACCCAATGGAAATAAAAATATTGGAATATAGCACTATCCACCTAAAACCATAGTACGAAAGCCTTTGGCAATCAGATGAGGATCATATGATACCCCTGCNGCATCNGCAATATAGTTGCCATAGCCACCAGATATGCGCAGGGCAGGCTGATGCCCGAGCATCTCTTCAGCTGACGACTGCAATTCAATAATTCCACCCATAGTTTCTCCCAGAACACCATTAATCATTGCTTCCTGTGTGGAGTGCCCTAGCGGATCTTTGCTAAAATTCTCGGCCACAATATCATGAATGTCGCATTGAGGTAATAGACCAGTATGCATGCCCAAAGCATTTAACTTAGTCTGAAGCCCCGGCAATATCCATCCTCCTAAATGNCTTCTATCTCCACTAATCAAATCTATAGTGGTAGCAGTGCCTGCAGATACAACCAGCTGAGGANCCANTTGTTCGGACTCAAGCNCTTCGNCAGGCTTACATAAATCTGCAAGGCANCCTTCCATTAAAGCCAATCTATCAATACCAAGTTGCTTTGGCGAGTAACCNCCTTCCTTTANTCTTACCCGTCTNGAAGGNAGAATAATGGGAAAAAACGGTGTCTCTTTTAAAGCTGATGCTAACTTTTTAACACCTGCAGGATTGACACTTGCCACATGCAAAGGCCAAGATTTAGCTGGCAAATTGAGCTCTTTAAATTGCTCTAACGCAACAGGNTCAGACCAGAGACCCGAAATAACCACATCAGCNTTCGGCATCATATGGCTGCCGTGTCCATAAATTTTNTATGCAGAATTACCAATGTCAGCCAACCATAGAGGCTGAGGGTTATCACTTTGATAAACCCACTNATANTCACTNGAAACACTCACTAAGCTTGATCGAACACCGGTCGTAAGATCAGCTAATTTCAGACTGCCATCTTCACCCAAACCNAGAAGTGAGTGAAAGCCATTATTTTTATCGACCCATAGCTGNCCAGCNTCAATCCCCCAATTGGGCCAGTCCCTTGATATATCGACAAAACCCCAATTTTTNTTAAAAGCCTCCGTTAAAGACTCTTGNAGCTTNGTTAAGTCATGCTCTGCCCTAGTAATAAGNTGAAGGGAAGTTGCTAATCGNCCNACTTCAGGNCAGTGGTTNACNTTCAATCCAATGCCNATNACCACTGAACCAGTCTGNNCGCCGGNACTGATGCCTTCACACAAAATACCAGCTAATTTAGCACCTCCAAANAATAAATCATTCGGCCACTTAAGAGTCNCCCTNATACCNAGTTCGTCAGAAAGCCATTTNGCCATGATAACTGCNGCNTGNAAGGGAACTAGAGTCAAATCCGCTGTAGGAACCGATGAAAAAGCAAAAGAAATGTATAGATTACCTTCAGGNGAATCCCAATTCCGNCCTAAACGACCACGNCCAGNAATTTGTTTGCCAGCAGCAACAGCNACNGGNGGCGTCAAAGANCCTGATCGCAGNCCTTCCATCAAATANGTAGAGGTAGAATCAATCTCGGAGAAATAANGAACTTTCATATNGGTTAGACTTCAAAAAGTAAGCTGATATCGGCCCATTTAGAACTATGAATAGTAGNNCCCGAAGAAATAAANTCGACCCCACATTCCGCCACAGACTTTATTGTATCAAGAGTTATATTTCCCGAGGCTTCAAGCAGANCNCGGCCNTTAACANANTTAACTGCTTCCCGCATAAGTTCATGGCTCATATTATCCAACATGATAATGTCGGCACCTGCTTCAAGNGCNTCTTTCACTTCGCTAAGGTTAGTTGTTTCTACTTCCACTTTAATNGTTGGTGGCAGGCTGTCCANCAACGATGANACAGCCTGCANTATNCCACCTGCAGCCCTTATATGGTTCTCTTTTAACATCACTCCATCACTTAAACCAAAGCGATGATTNCGNGCTCCNCCAACTGCTGTNGCAGTCTTCTCAAGCACNCGATGCAATGGAGTCGTCTTTCTCGTNTCCAACAACTGAGTATTGGTACCTTCAAGTTTATCTACATATTGACGAGTTAAGGTTGAAATACCACACATCCTGCCAAAGAAGTTTANGGCAACTCTTTCTCCTTTGAGNATTGATCTTGCAGATCCCTCTAGTTCAAGCAGAACTTTTTTGGAATCAACCANTTCACCATTCGNCACGAGNGATCTCACCTTGAGTTCCGGATCTACTTTTTCAAAAACCGCTTCAACAACNTCAACTCCTGAAACCAAAAGCTGCTGTTTTGCTATGATAGTTGCTCGTGACACTTTATCAGCTGGAATACAAATATCTGTAGTCCAATCTGCATAGCCCCAATCTTCTTCAAGGGCTNTTGTCACAAGGGGATCAATTTGAATTTTATGCAAAACTACCATGATGCGCCTTTCAGANTATCCATCCGGTCCTTCTGTAACTCAGGCGCAATCGTGCTTTATTCAGNTCTAATTGTCAACGAGGTGGCGGGTCTTATCNTCAGCCAAACGTCGCAGCTCTGAAATCAATATATCACGGGCAAGCATGGAGAANTGACGCGCACAGTAATCCTCAACAGCACGCCGAACGACAACCGGCAGTTGCTTCTGTAATTCNGGTAATANGGCATCNGTAAGAGGCTGCAGATCTATTTTACTAGCNAAGTCAGCCAAATCGACTTNCTTTGCNAACTCTTCTAACTTAGGGCTCGCTGATGCNCCCAAATTCTCCANAGATTCATCAGTATGTTGANCCTGACTGGGTNNAGNANTATCTTCCAGATANACCCTCGACCCTTTAAGGGACTGATCNNCATCATTNCGAATGGNCATNAATCCTTGNTTGCCATCAAATGCTTTATTCTGNGCCGGATGAAAGTGCTCTNTNGGATCGACNGGCNTTNGCGTGCTTTTTTCAGGCAAAGGTGGCTGTTCTGNTGCCTTGNCCTGTTCTGGGGNAGCTATTTCTTTGNCCNNCTCCTGCCTCATAGATAAGTCAATCATAGGAGGNGGCGGNGGAGGNGGTGGNTCAAGNTCATNACCATCGCTTGTATGGAGTTTACTCCACTGATCNTCAGAACTAGCACTCTGATAATCCACAACTTTTTTTTCATTACTAAANTCTATACCNGGTATTTCAGGTGTNAGAATATTTTCCTGCTCAGGTGNCAGAATATTTTCCTGCTGTTGATCGGGTTCTANCCTACCATCCTGNTCCNCATCTAGNCCTGGNAGGTCTTGACCCAAGGCTTGACTNACAATTTCNACAATCTGAGTAGATTCAAAAGGCTTTTTCANTAACCACGAAAAGCCCTTATCTCTGAGNTCATTTTCTGAGCTGCCCAANTANCTACCCAAAAGAATAATAACAGGGATAATCTGGTCAGTATCAAGAAATGCTCCAGGATCAACCAANTGCTCTATCCCACTTAAACCTGAATCTGCAAGAATAATATGAGGAATAGATTGATGTACNTTNTTCAANGCATCCACCAGTGACGAGGCACAATGGAGNCGAACATCATAGCCCTGAAAGGCTATCATTATAACTTTCTGAATCGTCACTGAATCATCGATCAGCAATATATCGATTTGCATCANCACCTCCCTGATNAGGTAATTATATCATGTATGNCAGATCGACAGAACTATTTGTCAGAGTGAAGTTTTATTACGAAACCTTCTTACGGCCAAGTTGACGAGTTAANTTGACAAGAATTANATCACGCANATGCTTTTGCGTTTCCCGAATAGCATTAAGAATCAATACATAATCTTGTTTGCTAAAGTGAGTCTCTGAGCCCTGATTCATTTCCATGAAGCACTTGACCCGAAGGTTTTCAAGNTAAACCGACTTACTNTCATAAAGACGCTTCAAGGTTTCAGGNTCTAACTCATCAGCCAATATAGGATTAGAGAGATCATCCATTATCTCTTTGTAGGTATCGTAATCCACAGATTCTGGCGCCTTCATGGCGGCCTCCTTCAAAATACTTAATCTTTTAAAGAGGATCGGATTAAAAAAANGAAACCTTAGTGGATCATAGATATAATTAANTNCGANCATTATNAGCCGGCATCANCTGAAACACAAAAAATAAACAAGANTTCTTTTTTTNCAGNNACTTACACNACCAANGNATTCCCCCCCTTGACCAATAATACAGCTAGCCGTATCAATTATCGACANGCCATGCGTGTAATCAGCNGGCTCATGATTAATAAAGCAGCAGTATTAGGGAGGTTAAAGTTGGGAATACACAGTGGTGGTATATCCTTAACCAGATACAGAATCATTGGTGGCACAAATAAACCATCNTTAGCTCAGCTGAACAAAAATTTGAAGCAATGGACAGCCAGCCCACTTCGACTGGATGGTATTTATAAAGAGTTAACATACGGTTGGACTCGNCCNCAAAATCCATCACTGGAAGACGCTCCCNTAAATGCCCANTGGGATATGAGNGACTGCCAAGTTCCAGAAGGTTTTTTNCTANGNTTTCGTATAGAAAAGCGGCAGGTACCCAAATCATTATTGCAACTGGTTCTTAAAGAAAAAATNGAAATTGAATATGATGTAAAAGGTAAATATCCAGGACATAAAAGAAAAAAAGTACTGAGTGAAGAACTCCAACAGGAGCTNATGAGTAAATGCTTACCCAAAGTTTCATANCATGATGCATTATGGCAAGATGACAAACAAAGGNTCTTGGTTTTTGGTAACTCACGACAAGTACTNGAAACCTTCGAAGTTCTATTTCGNGAATCCTTTGCAAAGCCACTNAAAAAAAATCTAATTNGAATTTCACCNCCTTTGGCNGGTTTATCCGAAGAAGAATGGCTTGGCAAAAAAATTCCTAATTCTGCTAAAATAGGNCAAATGTCAGAACAAAGGATTCAAAAATTGGCNCAAACNATNCCNATTTCCTTTACCGGCGAAAATACNGAACATCACATTAATTAACCCAAAGTAGGATNGGAATAGCATTGAATGCCTTAACTCAAAATATGGCTTGGCTTCAACTAGGAGAACAACTTAAGAAATATCAGGATTTCNCCCCCTANCCANTNGCCTTGNTTNTGGTCNTATACGCACAAGCAACGGCGGCNACTGCAGCTATTGGCATTCTAGTNTTAANCTTTGGAGAATTNCTCAGAATCTTTTCCAANGCTCACCAAGAANAGCANAACGNAAATANNCCTAACAACGGAATTATCACATCNGGNACNTATGCTNTGGTNAAGAACCCAATATACTTGGGTAACTTTCTAATTTTTTTCGGTCTTGCTATATANTCAGGCGACCTTGCAGTAGTGACCATATTTGGAAGTCTATATGCAGCTAATTACTTGCTAATNATAAANTACGAAGAGGGTTTAACGGCTGGAGCGATAGANCCTTGTTATAAGNTATACCTTGATAAAACCCCGGCTTTTATCCCGAAGCGCCTTCCGAACCTAGACGACTTCTCCACAAACCTTTACATCAAAAAATCTGTGGAGAGTGAACAAGGCTATTTTTTACTACTAGGATTCATGATCATGCTGCTAACTGTAGCTTCATAATAATAGGGCAACTGAAGGCATGATAAGGGGATAAGGCATGACAATGCATCAACTAATCGAGACTTTCTAACTAACCTGCAACCCGCTCCAGGTTATTTCTTCACGAACGTTTAGCTTATTAACAAGAATCATAACACCTTCTTCTTTAGACCAAGAAAAACCCTTTAGTTGGAGAGCACTCCATATCTTAGGTAAGCGCTCCCAAACAGCAACAGCCGTCTCTAAATCAACATTAGCATCAACACGACGTCTTAATAAATACATACATCGGCGATGCTGGCCCTGTTCCAGCTGTATGTCAATCCAACCGAACCACAGTCGAGAAAACCACCCTGAAAGGCATAATAAGTCCAACATTTTTTGCACACCCTTCTCTCGGAAAATTTCAAAAAACAATCTGGTTAATTCAATAAACCGTCCTAAAGAAGGGAGACACATCAATCCAACGACCAATTCATAGAACCGCTCCATTTCTTGATCAGATAACTGTGTACCCAATGTATCACAACATAGGTACAACCTAGCTTTCAGGTATTCTTCAGGTTTTAGGTCTTTACCTGAATTATCAAGGCTCAGCCAAGAAATGATGCTGGGCCAGAAATCATGAAAAGCTTTTTCGGAAAATATGTCAATTTTCGGATTAACAGTGATCTCCAGCTGATTTCTGTCATTTTGCACAGGAGGCGTAACAAAGTCACCTTTTCTTGGTTCTTTAGACTCACTCTTTATATGTGATTCAATAGAAGGTAATACACGATGATCAATAGCCGAGTTAACAGCTTGTCTGATATCTAAGCTAACTTCTTTAGCCAATAGTTCAGAAACTCCCCTTGTGACATTACTACTTACATCTATCGCTAGCTTATTCGTTAACTGGCCCTCGACCAAATCTGTCAAATCTCTAAGCACAGCCTTTGTCACGTCTTCAGTTACATTAGAAGTCATGGTCTGAGCAATTTCTAATGTGATCTGATCAATTACTTCTTGCGTCAATTGAGGAACAGAATGATCCACAGAAATAGCTGTAGCTCTATCCCTTTCACCACTTCTTTCATTGGATTTTTGATTAGTTGGAGCAGGTGGAACAGGCGGAGTAGATAAGTCAAGTTCAACTGTTTGTTCAAAATGGGATCTCATTGTGGCCTGTTTTTTTTCCTTCTGTAATACCTCCTCTTGGTCTTGACTTATTTTCTTAATCTTACGTATTTCCCGCTCAAATTCATCCGAAATACTTTCTACATCTTTCATGGTTCTTTTGATCATGGACTTAGCCTCATCCATGAACTCTTGGCGAAATTGATTTGACAATGAATTCATCATAAAATTCAAATCATCACGATTGATCATTATATTATGATTCTTTGAATTATCACCTTCAGGCTTATTATTTACCATTTCATTATCAGTGGTATCATTATCTAATACAGCCTTAATTGTCTGCAGAATAGCGCCAGCACTCTGATCTTCTATTTTTAAAGATGTTGGCTTACCTTCACGACTTACTGCATTTTCGTGTTTATAGGTTTCTTGG
>PBRN01000076.1 GCA_002725955.1 Pseudobdellovibrionaceae bacterium | reverse complement strand
TTTTTCTTTGTAGAGGATTGTTTTTTAGCTGTTTTTTTCTTTGTAGAGGATTGTTTTTCAGCTGTTTTTTTCTTTGTGGTGGATTGTTTTTTAGCTGTTTTTTTCTTGACTATTTTTTTTGCCATGTTTTCCTCATGGTTGAAATTGGTTTGCTCGTTATGCCCCTTCTTTTTTGGGGCGTAAATATTTTTCGGTCACAGCTAACTTTTCTTGCGCTTTTACAAAATCGGGCTTTAGATCTACCGTTTCCTCTAGCAGAGATTGAGCTATTTTGATGTTGTCTATGTTTTTTAAGTTTATATGAGCTAGGGCCATATTGTAAAGTATACGATATAATTCTTTAGCTTCTGGTATTAGATCTCTAGCTTTCTGATATTCATCGATGGCCTCTTTAAATTTTTCTTGCTTTGAAAAAATAACTCCTTTGTTGTTATAGTAGCGAATTAACTCTAATGGAGTTGTTGTGCTTTTGCAAAGTTCTCTAGCTTCTTGGAGATAACCTCCCGATTTCAGCTTTTGAAAGAAGTCAAATTTCATTTCTTTATTTTCTGGGTGCAGATCGATAAGGTTTTCAAATGTTTTTTTACTGCCTTCGGGATCTTTGAGTGCCATATATAGTTCAGCCATATGGTTCAGTCTATCTATATTGTTAGGAGCAATCCCATCAGCCTTTTCCAAAGCCTCTCTGGCTGCATCCACATGTCCAGTGATTAATCTGATTTTCCCTATCGAGTTTAGATACTGCATATTGCTATGGTCGTTAGTATAAAGTTTATTGAGTTGTTCTAATGCCTCATCATAATTTTCACCACGTTCAAATATTTTAGCGGCAAGGAATTGTCCTCTAGTTCCCATCGGTATCAGTTGTTCCCGGGCAACTTTCATAGCTTTTTCTGTTTTCCCTGATTTTAATAGTGGACCTAATACTTTATTTTGGATATTTTCTATTTTTTGCCGCTCAGCAGCCATTGCTAATGCTTGACCGATCGCCCCAAGAAGAGCAGGAGGATTGATTGGTTTCTTCATAAACTGCATATCACCAAGTTCTTTAACAAGATATTCTTCCCCACTATTTTTATTGTTGTTCCCGACCATAATAAATCCAGGATTTTGTTTTGATGTGATTTCGTGGGCTCTGAATTTTTGAGCCAAGACTGGTCCGGGTAAATCCTGCAGCGCTAGTTCAACAATAACAAGGTCTATTTTGTTGTGATTGTATTGATAGATCGCTTGTTCCCAGTTGGGACACTTGATGACTTTGATTTTCTTTCCAACCAAGAAATTTTCTACCATATTTAGAAAGGTATCATCCCCATCAACGATAAGAACTTTTTCGGGTGTAGCACTCATGATCTGAGGTGACCTCCACTGCCTGATTATGAGATTCTTCAAGCTCTAGCTAGGGATCGGTACGGTTTATATATTTTATAAGTAATTAGAATGGCCAATCAGTAAAGCTGACTAAAATGTATATATAGATTGAGGCTTTTTATGTATCGAGAAATCCAGCCGCTTCAAAGGACTTGTAGACAATGTAGCCCGCCCATGCATCTGTTGCTGCATAAGATATCTGAGCTTCGCTAAGCTGGCGATTAGCCCAATTTGATAGTTTTGCACTTTTAGATATTCTAATACCATGGGTGATTGCTGTTAGTGCTCTTAAACTAATGTTTTGAATATTGTTCGACTTCGCTATTGTTGCGAGATCAATGAGCTGAGTTATTTCACATGGTGCGATTTTAGCTATAGCCTTAGCGTCATCTCGAACAGCGACACCGGCTTTCACTTGAGGGCGTGCTAGAAAGCTGATCAATTCGGGGTGCAATCCCATATTGCCTATTTGGAACAAGCAGGCAATATCGGCTGATGCTAGTTGGATGAGAGACACCGGCCAGGCTTTGCCTTTTTTAAAGCTAGGTCTGCTTTCTGTGTCAAAACCTAATATAGGCTCTTGTGCGAGTATTTCTAATGCCGTTGATACTTCATCTGGCTTCGAAACAACGAGGGTGTGCCCTTCGAATTTGCCGATTGGCAGCTCATTAATCTCATCTTTTGAGATGCTCTTTTTTAGTTTCATGCTGACCCAATAATTTATTTAGTGCGATTAGTGAGGCTATTCTTGAGACGAACACATCGAATACTAAGGAAAAAACTAAAAAATACAAGATATTAATAATGTCTAAATGTCATATTGCAGTTATTTAACTTCTTTTGGGAGGTCCTGACATTGTTAGATTGCTTAATTCACTGAGTATTAAGAACATAAAGTGTAGTTTTGTTAATATGCCATGTGGCGGTAAGACCTGTCGATAATGATGCGAAGGTGAGAGTGAAAGTTCTAAGGGGGAGCTTTGTTTTGGCTCATTGTTTGCTATTCCTGATATTTTTTTGAGCAAGTTTGCCATATGTTAAAAGTGGTGAAGTTTTCATCTGTTTCAGATACTTACCAATAAAAAAGCTTTAAATCGGGGTGCATTATTCTGTACCACTTAGATAAATTTAGTTATCATCATGGGATGGTAATATGACGGATTTAGGGTCCGTTGAGTCGTTGTATTGTTTCAAATTGAATTGAGAGGAGTCACTTATGGGAAAAGCTCGAAAACACGTTGAGGCTCAGATTGAAAATGCTAGTGCTAACTTGCAGGGACGGGTTAAAATCCTTGAAGAGAGGAAAGTCGCAGCTTCTAGCTTTAAGTCTGACCCAATGTGGCGCAAGCTGAATGGTGAGTTGAAAAAAAGAAAGAATCAACTGGCTGTAATAGAAAAGAAAGAAGAAAAAGCTCGCGGGATGAAGTGTAACCAGCAGGATTAAACTTTTGTAACCCCAGTGGGCATTGATTTTTGGAAGTATTTTTGGAATATTGCCAATCCTAAATGTATTGTTTTGATCCAGAAATCGATTTTGGCTGGAGCTTTCATGCCTAGATTCGAAAACTTTTCAGTGGTTGCTGAAGATCTCAACCGTTGTAAAGCACTTCGGAAAGATCGGCTGTCGGAAACCCTTTTTATTATTCCCTGTAATGATGGCGAAGCTAAAAGAGCTTGTGACATCATTAAAATAACTGGTGCGCCATATCTATATATCTCCAAGCAGAAATGGGGTGCTACGTTAGACAAGGAATGGGATCGCATACCTTGGGATCAATATAAAAACATAAAAAGCGTTTGTATTTTTGAGATGCCTGGTCTGGAAAAAGGCATGCTTGGTGCTATGAATTCAGGTTTGGAGGGGCAGATCCCTGCGGAAGCTGAACTGCTGAGTCGCGGTTTGGAGGTCAAGATTATAGACCATCATACATATGGCTGGGTAGACCGGTATGATAGTCTGAGTTCTTTGGAACAGCTTTGTGCATGGATAGGTTGGGACATGTCGGACTTGGATATAGCCATTGCGGTCAATGATCGTTCCTATATTCCAGGGCTGCGTCGTATGGGTCTTAGCCAAAATGAGATACGCTCGATTAGAAGGTATGACTTACTGGCACAGGGTAATTCGGCGAATTATATTGAGCGACAAATAAGCATGGCTCGTCAGGCTAAGAGCCGGTTGCAAATTTTGAAACGAGGTGATCTTTGGATTCTGGAAGACGAGAAGGTCAATAGGGTTTACCTTCTGCAGGAATTAGCATTAGAGTCACCCAGTGGCATTGCCCATATACTTGAATATAAGAGAACTAAATTAGGTTTTTCCGGTTCCCCGGCAGTTGTCAATGTTTTGCTGAATTTGGACTTTGGCGAGTTTGGCTTTAAACCGGGTTATGCTAACTATGGCGGTGGAGATGAAACCGGTAGTAAGTTCTGGGGGTTTAAGCCGGCTGGTAAAGACGAATTTGTTTCCATTGATTGTTGGGGTGCGATTATAAAATTGGTCTCTAGTGTATTACAGGGAGCAAAAATTGGTGAAAATGGATCTTGAAGGCTTTTTGCTGTCACGTTAGAATCAGGGAAAAATATGTCTTGAGGTTTGCAGCATTGAAGCATCCGTATTTGAATCGATCACGACAAGCTTTTTGATTGCAGGGAGAGTATTCTGGACCAGCCATTAGATAATCAACAAATCGTAAAGGACGCCAAGGCTTTGGGGTTAGATCCTGAAGAAGTCTTGATTCATCAAAGAAGACTTCAAGAAGTCTTGGATGGGCGAAGGGAAGTTACGTTAAAAATCCTAGATACTTGTCGTTTTGAAAATCATGGCATTCTGCCTTCGGAGTGGCTACCTTCTCAGTGGAGTCCCTCTGTTGAGGGGTTTGTTGCTTTTATTCCTGCCGCAGGTGCTTCTAGCCGTTATTATGGGCCACTGGATACTTTGCGGTATTTACTGAAGAGTGCCGATAGATCTGGGCTGGTCGAAGCTTTGCGAGAGCTTCATAAACAAGGAGCTGATGAGTGGTCGCTGCCAGCATCTTTGGCTAGTTTAGTTGCTGATCCAAAGAAGGCTTTGTTGTTGACACCCGAGGAATGCAAGGCCTTAATTTATGAAACAGAAGTGCCTAAAGCTCTTTTGCCTTGCACGAAAGACGGTATGACTTTCTACGAGATGAAGTTAAAGGAGCATCAATCATTAACAGGTATTAACCATCAAGCTTTTGT
Source organism: Pseudobdellovibrionaceae bacterium (assembly GCA_002725955.1). GTDB lineage: Bacteria > Bdellovibrionota_B > Oligoflexia > Oligoflexales > Oligoflexaceae. The sequence goes on along the minus strand of PBRN01000076.1, from coordinate 22,022 downwards.
TGTTCCAACTGGGCAGACAGAAATCTTTAATAAGATACCGGGTAACAATGGTTTAGATATTTCTTTCCTTGAACAAGGGCCGTCTCTTTCGACGGTTCGGTTTACATCTTCCGGCCAACCTTGGCGTGATCCTGATACTGGTGGTGCTTCTTTGGTACCTGCTGGTCATGGCACATTGGTTAGGTTGTTTCGGTCCTGCGGAAAAATGAGCGGATCTTGTCATAGTTTATTTATTCGGAATATTGATAACGTTATGGGGACGAGTGAACCGGTTGTGAAGGCAACCGAAAATTTTCTTTCTGGTCACCAATGGCTGCTGGCACAAGTTAAAGTCATAAGAAAAGCTCTGCTTGATGATTGTATAGAGGAATGTCATAAAGTCTGCATCGATCTATTGCATGCTTTGGGCGGTAGATCAATGAGTCAAGAATCCAAATCCTTTATAGAAAGTCAACCGAAAGAGACTCAACCTTTATGGATGGTTCAAATCGATGGATTTCAAATGGATTGTGCTTTAATTCATAATATAGCGGAGATAAAAGGCATAAGCTTGGATGAATCTATGCTAGCCTGGTTATTCAATAGACCAGTAAATACGTTAGGTCAGGTTCCTAATAGTGGCGATGATGTTGGTGGTACCCCTGCATGGGTTGAAACTCCGATGGGAAAAGTGAAGGTCTGTTTGGAAGTGCCTCATGCTTCTCAGCAGGATTTTGATACATTTCTTGCTGACCCCAAAAAGGCAACTCATTTTAATCCTGTTTTTGTTGGAGCAGAGATTCCAAATAGTGATGATGCATATGATCATGGATCAAGCCCATTTTGGCTGATGGCAAAAAAGAAGTACCAAGGTGATAATGTTTATTATCATGAGACTATCTTATATGAACTTTTAGGGAATAACTTAGAAGCTAATGCAATTTTTGTGGAAGTTCCTCGTTTAGTATTTAATCCACATAAAGTTTTGGCGGATAGTGCAGGTCGAAACAACACACATTGGTTATCGTAAAAGTGATCTTCTTTGATATTTCGAACTCGAATGAGTTAATTTTTTCACCGATTAACCATGATCTCCAAAAATCGATTTTTCAGGTATCTCCAAGCAAACGATAGTGAGATCATCCTCTAAAGGTTCATTTTCGACAAAGGTTAAAGCATCGATTCTGATTCGATCAACCATGTCATCGACCGGGGTATCAATTGTTTTGAGTATACTTTGTAGAAGAAGGTTTTGACCCCATCGCTGTCCTTCAGGATTTTTGCAAGATACGATTCCATCAGAAAATAATATAATCTTATCCCCTGGGCTCAAGTCATATTCATTAATTTCGTACTGAGAATTGGTTTTATATCCTAATATAGAGCCTGACTGAGATAGGTTGATTGGTGATCGCAGAGAAACTTTTTGAAGAGATTTCCTTCTTTTTTTTATTCGAGGATCATTGGATAACTTTGGTATTAGGATGGGATGCTGATGACCGGCGTTGGCTATAGTCATCTTATTATTCTCTAGATCCAGCAGTATAGCGAACATTGTCATGGTTACATTATTTTGCTTGGGTTCACATAACATTTCATTGAACTCTTTGAGCAGAATATTTGGAGTATATGATTCTTTTTGTTCTGTTCTCATTTGGTGTGCGATTGTATTACAAAAACTGTATGCCATCGCCGTTACGAGTGATGCTGCTACGCCATGTCCAGCAGCGTCGGCAATAATTACATAATGTAATTTGTTACCACAAGAGAAATGCCCCCACCAATCGCCATTGTATTCAGTTGCGGGAATTGAATGCCCGGCTATATTCAGATAGTTGACCCGTTGTGAATTCTTGGGGAAGAGAATATTTTTGACTGCTGCTGATGTTTTCCACTCATGATCGATCCAGGCTTTATCTTTCTCATGTTTTTCGTGAAGTCGAAATTCGACGATCATGTTGTTAATGTAGCTACTGATTTGACCTAATTCATCTCTTGATCTGCTTGGGATAGGTGTTTCATAATTACCAGTTGATATCTGAGCCACGGAGTCTCGTAATCCGGATAGATTATCTGCCAGTGAAGATGAATTCAGGAATACGATTAGAATAGCAATAAGAAAAAATACAATGCCCCACTTAATGTTTTTTACAACCAATTTCTTAACTGTATTAACTATATGGCTTTTTTCTTGTTGGTATACAATGGTAATTTTATATGCTGGGATAGTTGCAAATGCTCCCATCAAAACTTTGCCCGAAGTATCAAAAAATTTTTCAATGAATCCCTCTCTATGGTTAGACTTCTCTGCATTTTTAAATATTTCCAGAGAGCGTAGTGATTTTTTTTCTGTAATTTCGTTGAAATGATTAGATGAGAAGTATCTTCCTTGACGATCTAAAATATAGTGTTGACTTTGTTTAGATGCTTTCAAGCTGGACATAATTTCGTTTTGCCATAAGGTTACAATACCCCAATAGACTGTTTTCCTATCGTTGCCAGTGATTTTTTTGGCTATGCTATAAACAGGAAGCTTTAAAAGCCTCGCCATACTCCAAACGTGGACATTGTTATTTGCATACCATTTTATTCTATTACTTAAAAATAGTGATGATTTTTTATTAATCTTTGAATGCACTGTTTTAGGTAAATGAGATTCATAATAGATTGAATCAGAATTAGCATTAAATATTATTACTTGTGCTTTTAGNTCTTNTGCNTTGCNNTCTTCAAATAACTGAAAAGAAATCCAGTTNTGGTTGTTCTTGAAATAGTGGNTGNNGATTTCTACGCTNTTTTTNNNTGANNTCTTATCGATGGANTTAATGATNTTNTCGATATTTTCTTCAACTCTTTTTATTTCTTTTGAGATTANATTCGANGAATTGTTTACNGNNGCTAATGATTGTTGTTNAAAGTTCTNNGANAGTGATATTTCATATGTCTTGCCATTCTGCCATGTCATAAGAGCGATTATACTCAATATAACTAAGGTTATGAGNAGAAAGAGTTTGACAGATAATGAATTAAGAGGATGAANTTTCCTCATAAATGTTCCTTTTATAATCTNTTNAACTCGCNTNTGCATCGGAAANCAGNACCTNAACTTTAGCGATAAAATGAGNCAGATTGAGCACAGATCANTTGGTTNCTGTNTGTGCANATGATGGGCTTTTTGATTAGTCCAATTATTTCAATTGATAACGTGNTNTAGAAGNAANNTTTAATAGNGTGTGTCAGAGTTTCGTGCAGCTGGNTTTAATGTANTTNGANGCAAAAAAATGAAATAAAGGTGTAAAGATCATAGTGGTTTGATTATCTTCCACATAGAAAGAAATATTGATAAAAGATGATCGATACAATTTTGNGGCCTCNATGAAGCGATTGCAGCTATCAGTAGATGAACGTCTTTATAACAAGCTAGTCTTTAAGTCTGGTGAAGCGGGCGATTTACCGCAGGAGTTTGTTATTAAGGTATTAGAGGAGCACCTAGCTCATGTGAAGGCTGATGATGACCCACCTTTGTTTCGTTTTGTCGGATCNCTGGATNAATCTCAGCCTCACCCTCNGCAAGGAANTTTCACTTTTATAGATTTGTTTGCTGGCATTGGGGGGATGCGNAGAGCTTTTGAAACTCAAGGGGGAGAATGTATTTTTACTTCTGAGTGGGATAAGTTTGCTCAGCAAACATANGAAGCCAACTTTGGTGAACGACCTCATGGTGACATAACTTCCATCAGCAGTGAACAGGTNCCGGAGCATGATATTTTACTAGCAGGCTTTCCCTGTCAGCCCTTTTCTTTGGCGGGTATNTCCAAAAAACAGTCATTGGGNCGTGCTACTGGTTTCTTGGATAAGGCTCAAGGCACNCTTTTTTTCGAAGTGGCTCGTATCATNCGAGATAAAAGGCCNCGAGGTTTTTTACTGGAAAATGTTAAAAANCTAGTAAGCCATGATAAGGGTAGAACNTTTACCGTGATCAGAGAAACCNTAGAGAAACTTGGTTATCAGGTTTATTGGCAGGTCATCGATGCANAGTCATATGTTCCACAGCATCGTGAAAGNATATTTTTAGTTGGCTTTGATCGTAACTATTTCCAGNAAGATGTTGATTTTAGTTTTCCTGAACCATTGANCTCTGATTTGTGGCCTAAGNTTGGTTCAATTTTGGAAAAGCGGGTNGATAAAAAGTTTACCCTGTCAGATAAANTATGGGNNTATCTNCAAGCTTATCGAGCNAAGCATGCTGCAGCTGGNAATGGTTTTGGCTTTTCATTAGTNGGTCCGACAGANACAGCGCGAACNCTTTCTGCNCGTTATNACAAGGATGGTTCAGAAATTCTAGTGGCAAGGAAACGTGGGAATCCTNGGAAGTTNACCCCTAGGGAATGTGCTAGGCTTATGGGTTTTCCCGANGAGCAAAAAATTCCAGTTTCAAACACTCAAGCATATCGGCAATTTGGTAATGCCGTTGTGGTTCCTGTTGTGACCGATTTAGCTGCCGCGATGTTGTCCGCTATGAACCCATTGGGGGGAGAAAACTCTGTTCCTCAAGAACTATCTGACGAAGCCACCGCAGCCGAAATACTCCCTAGATTGGACAAAAAAAGTAGTCAGAGGATTCGCCCTACTAAACGAACAGTGAAGAAGAAAACGACAGTTAAGCGCAACTCGGTAAAAAAGTCCTTTGNTAAAAGGGCTGCCAGATCCTCAGGTAANAAAAGCCGGCAGGCTTGATGATTGATGATTTAGAGTTGTGTCATAGGGTGAGTGATACTTGAAAATTAGTATTGAAAATAGAGATTTATTATCTATTTTATTTTGTAGAATTTTATCTGATTGCTGGTTTTGACCTGCTAGAGTATGTTTCAGCTGCATGGTGAATACGCCTCGTCCTTAATGAGAAGTTATATTTGAGGAAATTAATCTAGACATATCTACTTTGTACAGGAGTTTCTATGGCATACTGTTTTGACACAGCCCCGGGGGAAGCGCCTGAGCTAAATTTAGGTGGTGAAGTTCAGCGAAGGCTGCAGCAGCAATTAACCGTTCCCTCCTTGAATCGGCCCCTAACAGGTGAAAGGGTNCTGTCAGAAATAGTGATCAATAGATTGAACGAGCTTGGAGTTCAATATGGTGATCTTCGCCATGGACGAGAGCAAAATCGATCTATTAGTACAACTGATCAAAGCGTTTCCGGACATAGACTATTTGAATCTGAAGGTATCGGGATTCGAGTCATTTATAAGGGTTATTGGGGNTTTGCAGCTACAGATATTCTTACTGAGCAGGGTGTGATCGAAGCAGCAGATCANGCAGTTTCCATGGCGAAAGCGGTAGCTGAGAGTAGTCCTGAGCATCTTGGTTTAAAGCCCAATCAATGGGCGCAAGAGCCTGTGCATACTGCAGAATTTCATACTCCTGTCGGTCTTTGTCCGTTTGATGCTAGTGTTGCTACCATAGCTACCCCTTTTCTTTCAGCGGCAAAAATAGCATTAGAGAAAGACTGCATTATGCGAGCTGTGGGAGGATTTTATGCCTTCGGAAGGCGAAGACTCTTTGCCAGTACAGAAGGTTCTAGAATTTTGACGACTCACTGTGTGACAGAATCTTTTCTGAGATACCATGGGGTGAAAGCTGGTAATAGCGCTTATCGTACTAAAGAAATACACGGTATATCTGGTGGGCTAGAGCACTTGTTTAGTAGTGACCTTGTCGAAAGTGCTGATACCTTGGCCGAAGAAGCGCTTCTAAAATGTACTGCAAAAGCTCCCACTAGTGGTAATAAGACTCTGATTCTTGATGGGCATAATCTAGGTTTAACGATGCACGAAAGTGTAGGGCACCCAACAGAGTTGGATCGAGTACTTGGTTATGAATTTGGTTTTGCTGGTGGCAGCTTTGCTGATCTGGAAAAATTAAATAATTTTCAATATGGTAGCTCTCTGGTTAACTTTACCGCCAATAATACTTTTTTATATGGTTTGGCTTCCCAAGGTTTCGATGATGAAGGTGTAGCGTGCCAGAGCTTTCCTGTTATTCGTAATGGAGTATTAGTTGGTTATGGGCAAAATCGTGAAACATCTCATATGGTTGGTTCGACGCGCTCTAATGGCAGTTGTCGAGCCACGAACTGGTGGGATGCTCCCATAGTCAGGATTCCGAATTTATACCTTGAGCCGGGCAAAGATAAGTTATCTTTGGATGAGCTTATTGCAGATACTAAAGAAGGTATATTCATGCAGGGCCGCGATAGTTTCTCGATTGATCAAATGCGTTTTAATTTTCAGTTTGGTTCAAATATGGCTTGGCGCATTGAAAATGGCAAAATTACAGAACCTTTGCGTGATGTTATATATCAATCGATCTCACCGGAGTTTTGGGGATCTTGTGATGCGATTTGTGATGCCAGCGAATGGGAGATGCATGGAACCATTAATTGTGGCAAAGGACAACCTATGCAGGCATCGATGATGACTCATGGTGCAGCTCCCAGCCGTTTTAGAAATATTCGGGTAGGATATTAGCTCATTTAGTAGATCAAGAGGTCAATCATGAATGATATAAAATCGATAATAACCGACGCTAGTTCTAATTTAGCAGGTGTTGGCTTTGATGAGCTGGTTGTAGGTATAGAAAAAGAAAGAGTCTTTGGTGTGCGAGTAGCAAATAATGTTATTTGCAGAGAAAATATTCTAACGAATAAAACCATCGCATATCTTTCTGCTGCTCTTGATGGCAAACGGGCTCAACGAGCTATAGCTGCAAGAAAGTCTCAAGACCTTGTTGAGGCGGGAGAAGAGCTTTTAAATGAGCTAAAACATCGTACGCCTGATGCAGAGTTTGTGCCCGCAAAATTACTGGAAGGCCAGCTGTCATGGCGAGTCAAATCTAAAGGTTTTGATCAAAGCTATGGACCTGAAATATTATATCCAATTTTAGAAAAACATTTAAAAAGAGTCCGATCTCAGGGGCTGAGAGCAACAGGCTACTTTGAAGTCAAACAAAGCGACCGTTTTGAGTCACATCTTAATGGCTTCGAATTAGAATCCTTTGATCACGGTATGACGATGACGGTGACTATCGATGATCGGAATGGAGCAACTGGAGTTGCTCAGGGATCGATTGTAGAATTGAATGATGGTGAACTTCCCGACCGTATTGGATCATTGTTTGATGATGCGATAGGTATAGCGACGCAAAATTCTAATTCTGAACCTTTAGAGCCAGGAGATTATGAGGTTATTTTATCGCCTCATGCTGTGTATCAAATGCTCGCAGCTTCACTATGGTATGGCATGTATGATTGTCGAAAAGTAGATGAGAATCGGACTTGGTTGTCGAAGTGTTGGCGTGAATTAAATTTTCCGGAGGGTTTAGTTTTATCTCAGGAAGTGGAGCGGGTTTTGGCCGGCAGCCGTATCGGAGGATTGAACCTCAATAGCAGGCGCTTTCCATGCGGAAACCTCAAGCTTATAGAAAATGGTAATATAGCTGGCTTTCATACTGATGCATTTTGGTCTGCCAAGCATGATAAAGTTGAGACTTTTGGACCAACTGATGCTCCTATCACTGTACTTGAGTCCAAAGGTGATTCTATCCCACATTATAAAGACTTGACTGAACTGATTAAACAGTCCAAACGAGCCATTTTTGTTAATGATTTCTGGTATCTCAGGATGGTAGCAGAAATGGAAGGTGTGATAACAGGGATGACTAGGGACGGGGTTTTTGAAGTGCGTGACGGTAAAATTATCCGGTCTTTGAAGAATATGCGCTGGCATGAGAACCCCATTAAGGTCATGGAACGCATCAATGGTATCACTGAAAAATTATGCTTGTTCGGTCGCAGTCAGTTAACTAATGGCTCATTTCCAGCTGCTATGCCTGCTCTAAGGCTTAGTAAGTTTCACTTTTCTAGCGTTACCCGTTTTTGATCTTTGATGGAGGGTAGCGGAGACCATAGTGAGTAACATCACAAGCAGAAAAATTATACTGCTTCTGATGTTATGTTGTTTGATGTTGATTCTTGGTTACCATGTTCGTCAAGACAATGAATTTTGGGTATGGTTACTTTTAGAGTAAATGGAACACATATTGGAACCGTACCATTCTGAGTTGGATTATGTGGAAGAAGGCTTACTTCAACTCTTCCGCCCATGTCTTCGATGAAGTTGCGAATAGCATCCATTCCAACACCGCGGCCAGCAATATTACTGAGCTGCTCGGCTGTTGTGAGGCCTGATTCGAAAATAAATTGAGCGATTTCATCATCCGTTAGATTTACAGAATCTTCTATTAATCCCTCACGGACAGCTTTTTCTCTGACTTTAGGCAAGTTCAACCCCCTGCCGTCGTCCTCAGTATATATAGCTATAGACTCGTTCTCTTCTTCTAATCGGAAGCGGATTTTACCGGTCGACTCTTTGCCGGCTTTGACTCTTTCTTCTTCATCTTCGATACCATGGGCTACGCAATTTCCGAGGACATGGGTATATACAGCAACGAGTGTTTTATGTATTTCGGGTTTCATATTGAATCCAGGGTCATTGAACTCAACGATTGGGACCTTCTTATTGAGTTCCCGCGCAGCTTGAGTCATCGCAACTAATTCATCTGCTAGAACATCCTCAAGCGGAGTGCGGAAAGCATTGACGAAAAGTGATTTAATTCTCTTGAAGATAGCCTGATCTTGTCCTTTTAAGTGATCGATATCTATGCCAGAGACCATATCAGTGTATTGCTGCACACTTTCTTGATCCAGAGTGAGACTTGATTTTGCGTTACTTGAAACTGTTCTGCCTAATTTTTTCTCTGCAACATCAACATAGGTATCCAGTAATTCTTGTATGATGTTTAAGTCTTCAAGTAACTTCTCCTTTTCCCACTCTTGAGTATGATGCTGCATGTCTGAATATACCTGTTCTGCATTGTGAATTGCTGCCGTTATTTCGACAAATTGATTGGTCCTGGCTTCGCCTTTCATTGTATGCATATTGATAAATAGCTTTTTGACAACCTCGAGATTTAGTTCGTCATGACTTTCAATCATCTTCTTGTTTTCAACTAACCATGACTTCGAAGCAACCACGAAGGAGTTGAATTTCTTTGGAGTAATGTTTACTATCTCGGAAATAAATTTGATTTCCAATTGTGCTTTTTCACTTTCCGCTTGCAACTTACGGAGTTGAGTTACATCTCTGATGGCAACTAGGACCTGAGTCATCTGGTCATCATGAAACACAGGGTCTAAATCGATTTCTAATATGCTTATAGTACCTTCTTTTGTCAGTTCGTATTCCTTGATGAGGAGATGCTCGTTAAGAGTCCACGCTACTTCATCATCACCCATAGAGCTATTTATGACACTAGTGAAAGATGAAACCTGATCAGTGGTTAATGATGAGTTTTCAAAGAGAATATCTTTGGGATTTTTACCTGATAGATCAGTTCTTCCTAATATCTTTTCCAGATGATTTGAATAATCATCTGCAATCAATCCTTCCTCATTAATCGTAAAGATACCCTGATTGATATTTTTTAGAATTGACTTGATTTCTCTTGTTTGTTCTTCTACTCGCAGTTCTAGTTTTTCATTCGCTTTTTCTATTACTTCTTTGGCTTCGGCCTCTTTGAGATTAACTCTATCTGCTAATGCCAGTGAGAGTAGTATCGTTTCGAGTGCGATACCTACCGATTGACCCCAGACTGTAATATCATTCACTGGTAATTTTCCCTGTATCTTGAGTACGACTGCTATTGTACCTACTAAGAATAAGGTCCAAGCAAGAGTATAGAAATAAGCAGGGCGATAACCTTGGATCGATCTGATCACACCTGTGGTGATCAAAATCAGACAAATAATAGCTGTACAACCATTGATTGCTTTAGCTGCAAAGTCGTAATTGACATTAACAAAAGCAAATCCGGTAAGACCGATCATGATTACAGTAAAAGCGAGAAGAATCCAGTGACCAATAGGTAACTTTTCTTTCGTTTCTAGGAATCGCATAGAAAATAATAGTGAGCAAATTTCCGATAGACCAATCATAACGAGTAAGCCTTCGTTCGATAACCAGCTAATGCTATCAGTTTGCAGTAACTGCATCCCTACTCCCAAGAATGAGGCTAGGACTGCTATTAAAAATAGGATATTAAATACGTAGATCAAAAAGGTTTTTGACCTGAAGGAGATGGTCAAAAATATATTATATGCAGCCATTGCCACTAGAAAACCAAACAAGGAACCCATAAATAGAGTTTCTTTCTCTTGAAAAGAGGAAAAGCTATCAGGATCCCAGATGAAAAAGGGGAAAATAGTTGAACCATCAGAATCGATACGAACATAATATGTTGTTTCGCCGGGAGGTACATCAACGGAAAATACAGGATAGTGATAATTTACCTGCCACTCATCATAAGGGATTTTGTCTCCCAGTTTAGTTTCTTTCCATTCACCGTCTGATTTCTGATAGAGAAATACATAATCGGCCTGGGCATAACGGCTTTCAATGAGCACAGGCATGTTTTTTTCGCTGTTGTTTCCTAAAGTAAATTTGGCCCAAACTATACTTTTGGTAAAAGCAAATGTGGGAGTTTGCTGTTGTGCGGGCGCTTTAATGAATTCGCTATTGTTTGCATTGACGATATCATTGATGCTGGCATTGCGGCTGTCATCTGTATAAAAAACCATACTTAGAGCAAAGAAAAAACTATCGAGTTTTCTATTCACGTTTATGACATCTAGGCTCGGCATAACAGGTTCTAATATGTTAACCTGATCGTTGCTTTCTTCCGTATCATTACCAAGGACAGCCGCTGGTGTGGCGAAGGTCATTAAAACCAATAAGAGGGCTGAAAAAAAGCACTCATTTATTTCCTTTGTTTTGATTGTCCGAGCATTTTTTATATTTAAATACATACGATCTCCTATCAAAACCTGAGCCCAGGATTTAACATTCTAGGTAGTTCTTCGCCATTCAGAGGCAATAGTTGACTCTTTATTTTTAAATTTCTGTGAAAATAGAGACTAACGGAAAAAATATGTTAAGTACTTGTCCTTGTCAGGGGTTATAGCGCCGTACTAGCCGACTCGATAGTTCATGCAGAGTAGAAGTTGCAGTCCTTCGGTAAAGCTAAATTATGGGACAATATTAGCCAGGATAATAGTTAGTTTGAACGAATGTTATTGAAGCTGGAGGTAGTCCCATGAATTGTATTACTTTAATGTGTGCCTGGATGTTTTTGCCTAGTTTTGTTGGTGACGATCCAGTGGAGCAGAGTATCGAATATAATCAAGAGGTTGAGCTTGTTGAAATACTTAGTGAACCGGAAGATAATCGGATACATGAAATTTCCTTAGGTTTAAATGAAAGTGAGGAAATTTTAAGGTTGGTTAGAAGAAGTACTGGAAGTGAAAACTCCATTGCAATGAGTGATATAATCAATAGTGAGGTGGTTTTGGCTGTAGCATCAGGGGAAAATGCTCTGATGTTAAAGTGTCCCAGCTGCTCTATTAATCAGGGAGGCACCTTAATTTTTACCTACTTAACTAATGGATTAGATGATAGCTATGCATCGATAGGCTTACAATTAACCCGCGATGATGCCGGTTGGTTGCTGCGTACGGAAAATGGAATTACTATTGAAAACTTAAATATGAAGTCTAGAAAAATTTTTGGTCAAGTGGTTGGCATTAAGGAAATACTTATTAACTCTTATTAACTTTTATTTGATTTTTTCACATATGATTACGGTCAGTTTAACTGATGGGGGTGCTCCTTTGGTATGGTCATAAGATCAATAAATTTCCCACAGATTAGGCTGCCTGTATGTCTTTATCATTTGACTTCTGATTATTTTGTTTAGAGAATGACAGTAATTTATTATCATTAAGTCGATAAATTTAGAGGGTTTTTACATGTTACGGCACAATCATACTTATCTTTCACGTTTAATTTTAGGGTTTTTCTTTATTCTTTATGCTTCATCCGCATTGACAGCAGAATATAGCCCAATTAACTGGCCTGACCGAGCGAGTGCAGCTGCTTGGCAAACTAACAAGACAATGTTTTTGTTCAAATCCTCCCAGCACGTCGGCATGAACACTTATATCACGGCTTCTATTCGCAGTGATGCTGAGAATAGGTCCATTAGGGTAGATATTCCTATTGATAAATTTGACAGCGGTGATCAAGAACGGGATCAAGATGTGGTTTCGATTCTGAAAGGAGATGTCCAAAAAGATCTGACATTTCAGTCTCAAAATTTAAATTCAAAAGATTGGGATCAGCTGCTAAATGGTCAGAAGAATACTTTGGATGGCAAATTAACCATAGGAAATATTGATTATAATGTGGTCTTTACCGTGAATGTAGTCGATGAAGATGAAGATAAATTGATTACAGGTCAAATGACCACTAAGTTTTCATACTTTGGTCTGGATGCTCCATCAGTTGCGGGGGGAGTGGTCGCAAAAGTTAGCGATGAGTTATTACTACATGTAAAAATATATTTTAAGGATCTTAAAACTATGTAGTTTAGGTATTCTTCTCAGAGCCTCAGGTGTATATGGTTATATATAGACTTGAGGTTTTGAATTTCATTTTTTGGTGTATCTATAATAAACAATTTTCTTATTTATAGATTCACTTGTTTTTCCGTTAGTTATCAGCTTCTTTAGTGCTATTAAACCTGAGAGCCCGTTCCATTGCTTGTCTTTAGCGTGTTAATTTTTCTTAACATCATCTAGTGAACTCTTGTAGCCATAGTGTTAAATGCTAGAATTACTGTGTGATTATCTCGTCAGGATTTGGTGCAGATCTTGATGATGTGATTTTAACCGCAGTCTGGTCGATATCTTGATAAACTCTATTAAGATGATAAAGGGTTTATCCGATCTATCAATGGTTGTGGGTTGCCTAATGATCTAAATAAATTGGACTAATTGTCTTTTAATCCAGAATACAGGACTTTATGAGCGAAGACGTTAACTTACAAGTTATTCGGGGTATGTCGGACCAGATTGTTAAGATGCTGGAGACATCTAAAACCAATATAGAAGCTATTATTAGTTCCATACCTGGTATTGTTGCAATTATACGACGAGATGGCACGATCTTCAAAGGTAATGAGACTCTGAGTAGGTTGCTGAACTGTGATGATGTTGAGTCATTGATATATTGCAATTTTTTGGATTTGTTCGCTAGCGAGGAACGAGAAGCTATAAACAGTCAATTGTCTTTGGTTCAAAATCATAAGCATGATAATACTGGGGAAGAATCATTCTTTAGTGTCGAGCTTGAAGTTGATAAAATACATCCAGAACATAAGATACCAATTACTTATCTTTTAAATTTGAGAACTTATGAAAGAAAGTTACCTTCAGGAGAAAATCTTTTCTTGATACTTGGTAAAGATGTTACCGCTTTGCGCAAGCACTCCATTGGTCTTGAAGATATTGTTGCAGAGCGCACCGCAGACCTACAAGCTAAAACTGATGATATCAATGCCATGCTCCAGAATATGAGCCAGGGTATTTTTACTGTTACTCAAGATTTGACAGTTCACCCAGAATACTCTAGGCACATGATCAATATCTTTGGTCATGATCAGATTGCTGGTGTTAATGTAATGGATTTATTGTTTGAACATGCCCAGATGGGAATTGATCAGCGCGATAAAATACGTTGTGTTCTGCAGGCCTGCTTAGGAGAAGATGATTTTACTTTCATGTTCAATCATGGAGATTTGCCGACAGAAATTATTTGTAATATCAATAACCAGAGATGTATTTTAGAGCTTGGCTGGAATCCAATCTATAGTGAAAATGATTTGCTAGAAAAAATTTTGGTGAATGTAAGAGATGTGACGGAGTTTAGAAAGTTACAGGAGGCTTCACAAGAAAAAGAAAAGACTCTTGGCATCGTGCATGGTATTTTGGCTGTGTCGATGAAAAACTTTGAAGTATTTATCAAGAACTCATATCAAATGATTGAAGAAAATAGAACTATTATAAATGGTCCGAAGGATATGGACTGTCGAGATATTGAAACCCTCTTTCGTCATATGCATACCATTAAAGGTAATGCTCGGGTTTTTGGTTATCAGGGAGTTGCGGACAGTGCTCATGAGGCAGAAGAAACTTATAGTCAGATTTTGAAGCAGGAAGCTCCGGTGATTGATCCTGACGTTTTAAGAGTCGATCTTGAAAAAGTTTATGATGAGATCGTATTTTGTGAAAAAGTTTGTGATGAAAAATTGAAGTCTGTCATGGCTGACTCTGCGAATGATTTAAAGGAAGAGATTGGTTCTATCATCAATGAGTATAAGGATGATAATGTTATTAATAATCATCTGTTAGTCAAACGGGTACAACATACGATTGAGCATCATAATTTAGCAGGTATACGTGAAGTCATTAAAGAAGTTAGCAGACATAGCTCCCAGATTGCTGATCGTTTAGGTAAGGCCCACCCTCATATTACAATTCCAGATGATGACTTTTATCTGCCTGATGAAATGCATAACGCAGTTCAGAATGCCTTAGTCCATTGTCTTACCAATGCTATTGATCATGGGATTGAAACCAGTGAAGTTAGAAAAAATAAAAATAAAGAACAGTCCGGTCACATCAAATTCAGCATAGTAGAAATGGATTCTCATATTGAACTGATTATCGAAGACGATGGACAGGGCTTAGACTTAAACAAGATTCAGCATAAGGCGGCAGAAAACGGTATATTAACCGATGAATTAGCAGATGCTAATCTTATAAAAAATGTTTTTGAGGTCGGTTTTTCTACTGCCACTGAGGTAACCGATAGCTCCGGGCGTGGGATAGGTCTCAATGCAGTAAATATAGCCCTCCAAAAGCATGGTGGTGAGATCAGGGTGGAACCTACAGCCGAACCATGTGAGAATAGATATTTGCCAGTTCGGTTTGTCATTTGCCTGCCTAAGGTTGAGCATGAGGAATAAGACCTCGAACATAAATAATATATTCTAGGCTAAATTCTCTTTTTATTTTCTGATGAAAACACAGTACTGATTTTGAAGGTGTTAATAGCTCCTTCAATGTATGCCATTTTATCAATTGTCATCATCGCAAACCAAATCTATTCCTGCCTTTATTTCATCGTCCAATTTGATAAATTAATAACAACATTATCATAGGAGGTATACATGAAGCTGTGTCACCTTGCCGGTGTCTGTCGAATCGCTATAACGTTTACGATGGTTTGCTCATATGTTTTTGCGTTTGGTACGCAGGTCTATGGCGCGTCTAAAGGTCAGTCAGGTAAAGATGAATTAGATTATTTAGAGAAGCTATATAAAACTCTGCATCAAAATCCGGAGTTGTCTCTACAAGAGGTAAAGACTTCGGCACGTTTAGCCAAAGAGCTTAAATATGCCGGGTATGAGGTGACGACTAAAGTTGGGGGCACTGGGCTGGTAGGAGTTTTGAAAAGAGGAGCGGGCCCAGTCATAATGATTAGGGCGGATATGGATGCATTGCCGGTAGAAGAAAAAACAGGTGTTCCATTTGCCAGCAAGGTCACAGTAAAGAAAGATGGTAAGAAAGTTAAGCTGATGCACGCCTGCGGTCATGATATGCACATGGCTGTATGGGCTGGTGTAGCGCGTGCAATGAGTCGTGACAAAAGTTGGAAAGGGACTTTGATTATGGTGGGGCAGCCAGCTGAGGAAATTGGTGCTGGTTCTAAAGCTATGATTGAAGATGGTTTATTTACCCGCTTTCCAAGGCCTGACTATAATCTCGCATTACATGTTACCAATAAGATTCCAGCTGGTGCCATTGGCCTGGTTTCTGGCTATGCCTTAGCCAATGTGGATACTATTGATATAGTGGTTAAAGGTAAGGGGGGGCATGGTTCTGCACCACATACCACTAAAGATCCAATTGTGCTTGCTTCTCGTATTGTCTTGGATCTGCAGACGATTGTCAGCCGTGAAATCAATCCTCTTGAGCCCGCCGTGCTCACAGTTGGTTCTATTCATGGTGGCACCAAGCACAACATTATACCAGGGGAAGTCAAGCTAGAGCTTACCTTACGCAGCTATAAAGCTAAGGTAAGGCAGCAAATCTTGTCTGCCATTAAACGTATTAGTCGAGGTGCTGCTTTGACAGCGGGCTTACCAGAAGAGCTGATGCCGGTAGTTACTGTTAAAGAAAACTTCACTCCCGCAACCTACAATAATCCTGCTATGGTAGCACAAGTTAAAGAGGCAGCATCTGCTCTTTTAGGTGATAAAAGAGTTATTATGGCAGGCCCCATTATGGGGGGAGAGGATTTTGGTCGTTATGGTCTAGAAGAACCTAAGATACCTAGTGTTATATTTTGGTTAGGTGGTGGTTCCTATAAAGCGCTTAAGGCTGGTAAAAAACCAGTCTCGAATCATTCTCCCTATTACATTCCTGAGTGGAGACCTACTATCGGCACAGGAGTTAAAGTGATGACTGGAATTGCTACTCACTTTCTAAATCTTCGACCGGAGCTTTCTTCTAAAAAGAAAGCTCAAGATAAATTGTAGTTAACGCTTGATGGCCTTTGGATCCATAGCATCTTGAAGGCCATCACCGACAAAGTTGAAGCTTACCACAGTCATCAAAACCAGCATTCCTGGAAGTATTGCTAGAGATGGAGCATCAAAAATTAATTCTTGAGCATTGGTGAGCATGTTGCCCCAGCTTGGTGTTGGAGGCTGAATCCCCAATCCTAGAAAGCTTAAAGCTGCTTCCATCAAAATGGAGTTACCGATGTTGAGTGTCACCGCAACTAGTAGCGGTGCGATTACATTAGGGATGATATGGCTAAGTATAATCATATAGTCCCGTGAACCTAAAGTTTTGGCTGCATGGATAAAATCCATTTCTTTTAATGATAGAATACTACCTCTAACCAGTCTTGCTACGGTCATCCAGGATAGTAATGCCAGGATCACCATGAGTTTGAATAAGCTTTCATTTTCACCTTGGATTAAAGGTCCTAGTATTGGAACCTTACTGATTTCAACTCCAGCGAATACAATTAATAGCGGTATACTAGGGATCGATAGCATGGATTCGGTAAAGCGGCTGAGAATATTGTCTATCCAGCCTCCATAAAAACCAGAGATACTGCCTATGAGAAGCCCAATCAATACAGAAGCCATGGCTACCATGATGCCGACCCCCATTGAAATCCGAGCGCCGTATATCAAGCGGATCATTACATCACGGCCCAGTTCATCAGTACCAAACAGATGTGTTTTTTTAAATTGACCAATTATTTCTGCCAGATACGGGTCATTGGCGGCTTTGCTAATCTTCATCAGTTCTTCCGCCTTGGCTTCCATAATCAGATCAAATAAAGCATCTTCTGGGTCGGCGTCAGGTTCAATAAGTCCAGCATTCACTAAGTTGGTGATAACTTTTGCTTCTGCGTTTTGATGTTTTTTTTGCCATTGTTCGATTTGGTACTCTCTGTTGTCTGAGGATGCCAAACTTACAAATCCAGGTGGTTTAAAGCGGTGGAAAACGTTTTGATCATCCGGATCTAGGCCGGTCAGGTGAGAGATCAATGGTGCTGCCATTGCTATGGAAAGAAAAATCAAAATAGTAATCAGTCCAGCAAGGGCTAAGCGGTGTTCCATAAATTGCCGGGTGACAATGGATAACATGCTTTCGACATCAACCGCTTCTTCTTGGTTGGATTGTGTATCTATATTGATTTTAGTTTGACCCTGATTCATGGAGCGTTTCCTGATTGATTCATTAAATAGTTAATGTGGTCCACCTTAGTTATCATTGATACGAAATTCGTGGATCCGCCCAGGCATATAAAATATCAGCCACAAGGCTCATGCCTAATACCATGAAGATAGATATAAGAAATGAGACCATAGCGACATTAAAGTCATTGCCAATAATGGAACTATATATTAATTGCCCAACACCCTGATAACCGAATACCGTTTCAGTTAATACTGCTCCAGAAAAGAGAAAAGACATATTAATAGCAACAATAGTAATTAGTGGAATCAAGGCATTACGAAAACCATGACGCCAGATAACAACTCGCTCACTCATACCTTTCGCTCGTGCGGTGCGGATAAAATCAAAACGCATTGCTTCCATCATCGAGCTGCGAGCGAAACGAATGAAAACACCGGTTTGCATAAATGTTAATGAAAGTACCGGGAGTATCAAATATTTGCCCCGATCTAGCAGCGCTTCAAAAAAATTGAACTCCGAGCCTACGGTGTTGGTGCCTCCTGCTGGTAAGATAGGAAACGTCACTGCAAACAAAATGATAAGGACAATCGCTAACCAGAAAGATGGGGCTGAAATTCCAATAAAAGCAAAAAGGTTAGCAAGGTAGTCAAAACGGCTCCCAGCCCTTAAGCTCACCCACACCCCTACTGTTACTCCCAGTAATAGCGATAGGGTTAATGAACAAATGGAAAGCAAAAAAGTATTCCAGAGGCGAGGGCCAATTAAGTCCATCACCGGAATGCGATACGTACGGGAATAAACCTGTTCTCCGCTTATCATGTCCATGATCCAATTACCATACCGTTGGATCACTGGTTTATCTAGACCGTAAAGACTTCGAAGTCTTTCGATATCTTCGGAAGTAATATTAGGATTAGAGCTTGCTAACATTTCTACCGGATCACCAGGCATCAACGAAAGGATATAATAAACCACAAANGATAAGACAAACATCAACAGAATCAACTGTGCTAGTCGTCTCAAAATATATGCGCTCATGATACCCTTCCGTTTTTTGATTGGTCGTTTTCGTTCTTACTGATTCATCTATTCTTAAAATGTCCAGAATTCAGCGTGATTTGAAGAAGAAAACTGATGGCCATTTAGTTTGTGGCCTCTCATTCCTTTAGGAGTTACGGCTATGTCAGCTCTGTAGTATAACGGGATCACAGGAACTTCGTCAGTATATGCTTTCAGAATTTGATGTACCATTTCAATGCGCTTAGTTTCATTAAATTCAAGNTCTACCTTGTCGATTAAGTCATCGACTGTTTTNTTCGACCATCGACTTGAGTTTTGTCCTGAATATCCATTTTCTTTGGTTGGTATACTCTTGCTATGAAAAGTCGATCTNGGATTATTTTCNGGAGAGCTAATCCATGCAAACATTGCCATTCCNGGGAATTTACTCTTCCTTACCGTTTCTCCAAAGTANACCCGTGCTTGNTCGTTTTTGATGGTGATGTGNACACCTACTTTTTTCCATTGNTCTTGTAAATAGACCTCTACNAGTTCGCGAGTTTTGTTNCCTGANGTNGTCATCAGCTGAATGGAAAGTTTCTTACCATTTTTGTANCGATAACCATCNTNGCCCTTAATCCATCCNGCNTTNTCGAATAGNTTNCGNGCCTTACGACGTGAATATTTATAAAGTACTATTTTNGANGGNTCNTCAGTGAACCATTTGTCGATAGGAGCNATATTATGGATAGCAGGTTCTAGCTTGCCNTCGAAGAGGGCCTTGGTGAGATCTTTNCGATTTANGCTGTANATCAATGCTTTGCGGACATTGATATCGCTNAGCAATTCGTTCGATAANTGGAGNTCAATATGTTCNTAAATNAAAGATTGTTTAAATTTNACTTCGAAAGGTAGGTTTTNAGACTTTACCTTTTTGTTAAATGCGACAGCCTGATCNAAGGCTAGNCCAAAAATAGAGATCATATCGATCACACCNGATCTTAGGTTNGCTTCCANAGTNGCTGTNCTTGGGATTACTTTGATNACNACNTTTTCAATCTTAGCGGCATTGCCAAAAAACTTGGGGTTTTTTTTCAAAACAACATGGCTACCTAGCTTTACGTCTGTTAGTAAATAGGGNCCATTNTATAGAGCTGGATTGGTCGGTTGAGTGACATAAGCNGAGTGTTTTTCATAACCACCTGCAACATTTTTATATTTATTGAAGATTGGTCCTTCAATATGTTTGGGTAGGANCACATAGGTGAGTAGCTGATTGAAGTTCCATTTNGCTTCTTTATAAATAAGTGTNAATTTTTTNGGATTCTTNGGGTCGATTTCGATACTTTTGATTTGTTTATAGACTTCAGTTTCACCTACNGAAACATTTTTACTNAGAGCNACTTCCCAAGANAATTTTACGTCATGGCCAGTGACTGGTTTGCCATCCCCCCAGACNACATTATCTTTAATCTCCCACTCAGCAACNATATGACGTTTTTTGTCTTTGCCNATTATCTTTGCTTTTTTATTTNCAAGTGTAGGGATTTCNTTNACGATTCCAGGGTATCTTTTACCTTCATGATCCATATCCACTAATTTGCGGGCAACGAAATTATAGATATAACTGGTNGCCGCCATTTGCGAAATGAGTTGGTTCAAGTTTTCAAATTCTTGNCTTACACCGATTTTTAATTCTTTGTTGCTACCAGCCATGCTATGCCAAGGGAGCAAGAGTATCATAAGCGAGAGAATGATCTTCATCTGGATATTCCTTATCTATAATTTATGAATTGAGCCAGCATGCTGACTGATGTTGCGAATCATTGCTAAGATTACGTAATGGCGGTGTTTNGTTTCTACAAATTTCCGTTGCTTGGNTACATCGNGGATGAAAATGACATCCAGCCGGTGGATTTAATGGACTCGGCACTTCACCTTGCAAAGAAACTTTATCTTTCTTACGTCCCTTCCCTACTTCTGGAATGGCTTGAATCAAGGCGCGAGTATAAGGATGCGCTTTGCGTGAAAACAATTTGTCTCGTGGGGCAATATCTACAATTCGCCCTAGGTACATGACCGCAATATGGTCGCATAGGTGTTCAACTACAGCGAGGTCGTGAGAAATAAATAAATAAGTTAACCCTAATTCATCTTGAAGGTCCTGCATGAGATTCAGTATCTGAGCTTGAATCGAAACATCAAGAGCGCTTACCGGTTCATCAGCAATAACCAGCTGGGGCTTTAAGGCGATGGTTCTGGCAATGGCCAGTCTTTGTCTTTGGCCACCGGAAAATTCATGGGGATAGCGTTTGGCGTGTATGGGTTTAAGCCCTACTTTTTCCAACAGCTCTCCCGTCCATCGGTTTTGTTCGGCATTATTGCCGATGCCATGAACTTTAAATGGTTCTTTGATGATTTGTCCTACGGTCATTCGAGGATCCAGAGATGAAAAAGGATCTTGGAAAATCATCTGAAAGTGTTTTCTTTCGGTTCTTAAAGCCTTTTTGCTCAACTTTAGCCAATCTTTGCCTCTAAATCGTATCTGACCGCTGGTGGGTTCATATAATCGAATAAGGCTTCTGCCTAGGGTGGATTTGCCGCAGCCGGATTCCCCGACGATGCCTAGTGTTTGCCCTTGCCCTAGCTCAAAGCTAATTTCATCGACAGCCTTTACTGAGCCGGTTTGCCGTTGCAATAACCCTGATCTAACGGGGAAGTATTTTCTAAGTTTGTGTACCTCTAGCAAGGGAGGATTATCAGACTTGTTTAATCGTCTGGGGTTCATAGCTTCTCCTGTATTGGGTAAAAACAAGCAATTTGATGATCAGGGTCAAGCGATGTAAGAGATGGGCGTTCTTGCAAGCACTTTGCTTGCGCAGAAGGGCAGCGGTTTGAAAAAAGGCAGCCTGGCCCCATATTTAACGGGGATGGTACGGTTCCGTGAATCACTGGTAAACGTTTTTTCCTTTGTCCGATTCTTGGGATGGATCTCAGCAAGGCTCTTGTGTAAGGGTGAGCTGGTTCAGCAAAAATTTTTTCAGCAGATGTTTTCTCACAAGTATTCCCAGCATACATCACCATGACATCATCAGCAATTTCCGAAACCACCCCGAGATCATGGGTGATAAATTGCACTGTCATGGCAAATTTCTCTTGCAGAGATTGGATCAGTTCCAGAATTTGAGCCTGGATGGTTACATCAAGTGCGGTCGTCGGTTCATCCGCAATCAGTAGTTGTGGACGGCACGACAATGCCATTGCAATCATTGCTCGTTGACGCATCCCCCCGGATAATTGATGAGGG
>PBRN01000075.1 GCA_002725955.1 Pseudobdellovibrionaceae bacterium | reverse complement strand
CAAGATTCGTTTTTATTCAAGATTACTTCCGTTGTAACCTATTGTTTTCCGGATAAAAAAACTGGCATATTGGTTGCATTATATAAAACAAATCAGGATTGTAAGCCCGTTCAGCCGCAATTAAAGCCTTTCCTAATCTTTGAGTAAGATGTTTTATCCGTACCGACACATCCTCTTTATATTTTCAAATTTTTCACCTTGAGCAGAATCGGGCCCTCTCCTGGGTTTCCCCCAGCGGCCGGCAATTACTAGCAAAAATCTTTAATATAGATAATTAACTAAGCCCCAGACTCATTAGTCAACCTGAACTTATTTCATATCACTTAGAATAAATCATCCTCATAACTCCCAAGACTTGGAATATAGGTGTAAAATAGAGGAGATATATTTATGGTCTATCAGTTTATTTTAAGTGAGATGGTTAATGCTCTTTAAAAAAATCCACAAAATTTCGATAGTCGTATTAGTCTCGTTGATTTATACAAATAAAGCTCTATGCATAGAACAGCAATCTTTATATCGTAGTGCCGAGTTTTTAGGGCGCGGAGACACAGGTATATCAATAGCGGATAATCAAGAAGCCATTTTCTACAACCCAGCGGGAACAGCCTATGGTAAGGGTATATACAAAAGAATATTAGTAGCAACCCCAATGATAGAGCTCTCTGCAGACACCAAGGATCTACTCCGAAAAGTATTTGTTGAGAAGAAAACTACACCCCAGACTTTTCTCGATCACATCGGGAAAAATCAACATTTAGGGATTTATAACTTAAGCGCTATCGTACTAAGACGAGCAGCCATAGCAGGCTTTGCCAGTACCCGAGAAGATCTACTTGTATATAAATCTCCATCAGACAACGATCGCGGCCTCGAAAAAATTCGAGCTGAATCTACAGTAAACCAAGGTATTGCCTTTAATATTTCTGAACAGTTGTTTTTCAAGGACCTATACCTTGGAACTACGATCAAATATATAGACCAAAAATATGCCGTTAAAGAAGCAAGTATGGTGGATGCATCAGGAATTCAAGAATCTTTATCAGAGTCTGAGCTACTTAAAAAGGGCACCGCAAACGCAGTAGATTTTGGTGTCATGTATCGGGGATCTGGAAAATCTCGTTTTAGCTTAGGTATAAATATAAAAAATATCGGGAACCCAACCTTCTCAGCTGCCAGCGGGAGTTCAGCGCCTGCTGCTCTGAAGCAAGTAGTAAATATCGGATTCGGATGGAACCTAGGCACTAAATTTAGCAAAGTCAGACTATTACTGGACGTGCAGGATACCAGTAGCGCAGTTGAAACAAATATATATAAAAAAATTCACCTGGGCGCCGACATAGCCTTTAAAAAAGTTATGGGGTTAGCTTTTGGGTTTAACCAAGGCTATGTATGCTTTGGATACTACTTTAACGCTTATATTTTTAGAATTGACCTAGGATCTTACGCTGAAGAGATTAGCAAGTGGTCAGGTACAAGACCCGATTCAAGGTATTTCATGCGCATAGCCGCTGGTTTTTAAAAGGAAAGAATATGAAAAACATTCTTATCATCTCATTACTGGGCATAACTTTCAGCAATTGCGGCGTCAGCATATATAGCTCTTTAGAGTCTCCTGACGCAGCAACAAGAGCAGCCATAGCATTAGAAAATAAAGACCCCTCCGGGGCAAAAGCAATACTGGACGTTGCTCTCGCTAAAGGAGAGGACCCAATCCTAAGATCCTTAAGAGCAACCGCTTGGGCAGAAGTAGCAGAAGTAAGTGTCGTGAACTTAGCTGTCAAAATGGCTGAAAATCAGGATCAAAGTAGCACTGATGTTACGGCCTTATTTCCTGTCCTGCCTGCTGCATCCAAGCTGAGTATACTGCAAAAAGCCATAGATGACATGGGCCTTATAGGCACACTAAAAGATGCCGACCAATTTAAGCTGACAATGTATAATACGGCAGCCTTCGCTCTAAGCCTCATACAATATGACTTTTCAGGAGACAATGACTTATCAGCAGCCGAAATCAACTCTATAACAGACTTTACTACTATTAATACCTACATTACTAATGCGACATCGGCGGCGGGCTCATACGGGGGCGGGGGCGACTCGTCAACTAGCGCCATTACCAATCTAAACGCCATCAAAACAGGGATGGGCGGCTCGCTAGCTGATTTGAAAAGCTTCCTAGGCAGCTGAAACTTCTGCTGCTGATTAATAATATATAATTACAGTCGCTTAGATCCAACTTTACAGCCTGACTCAACTGAAGCCACGATATCTTCACGGGAAATCAGTTCAGTTGGTAAGGCCGCACGGCGGATATTAGCTCTATATAAGTTAGCGCCTCTTAGCTTAGCATAATCGAGATCTGCATCCTCAAGATTAGCACCCGTAAAGTCTACACCCTCTAGGTTTGCATTCCATAAAGAAGCCCCTCTAAGGTCCGCATCACGGAAAATTGCATCTTTTAGGTTAGAATACGAAAAATTGACTTCCTGGAGGTTACAGCCAGAAAAATCAATCTTGATCAAATTAGCTTTTCTTATATCCTGACCTTCAAGCGACTTACCTTCAGCCAAAAGCTCAAGGACTTCTTTACGCGTAAGAGTTACCATTTTCTTCTGGTTTTTGCTCATCGGTCCCCCAAAGGCCTAACAGAACGGCCTATGTCTATAACACCAAGAAATTTCCAAATAAATATAAAAAATTACAGGTACTTATAGAAAAACAGAACCTGAGTATTATTCAAAATAAGAACAAGTCCCCACAAATCTATAAAATACTGGAATGATTAATCTACAACAAAGTCTTGCCGTAGATCAATCCAATCCATGAAATTAATAACCTATTTTGCCATTATACGCGCAACATCAAGCATTCTATTGCTAAATCCGGTCTCATTGTCATACCACGACAAAACCTTCATAAGGTTCCCACCCGACACGGAAGTACTAAGGGCATCAACTGTGGAAGACTCAGTACAGCCGTTGTAATCGATAGAGACCAATGGATCGTCACTATAGCCTAAAACGCCTTTCAAAGTGCCTTCTGCAGCTTCCTTCAGAGCTTTATTAATTTCTTCTGCAGTCACCTCTTTTGAGAGCTGAGCAGTAAAGTCAACCATAGAAACATTTGCAGTTGGAACTCTAACAGCCAACCCCTGAATCAAGCCATTTAATTCGGGCAGGACTAGACCGATAGCTTTGGCCGCTCCAGTCGATGTTGGAATCATACTTTGCCCTGCCGCCCTTGCTCGCCGCAAGTCAGAATGAGGCAAATCAAGAATACGCTGATCATTAGTATAGGCATGGACTGTAGTCATTTGGCCAAATTTTATGCCAAAAAGGTCATGAATAATGCGAGCAACAGGCGCTAAACAGTTAGTCGTGCAACTGCCATTAGAAACGATTGTATGCTCAGGCTTGATTAATTCATGGTTCACACCATATACAACCGTCAAATCTTCACCTTTTGCCGGAGCTGAAATAAGCACCTTGGGTGCACCAGCCTGGATATGCTGCTCAGCTTGTTCTCGTTTGGTGAAAAGCCCTGTACATTCAAAAACTAGATCAACCTTCTTTTCCTTCCAAGGTAGTTTTGCAGGGTCTCTTTGAGCAGAAATAGTTATACGGTTACCACCAACCAACACAGCATCTTCTTCTGCCATCACTTCTTGATCAAGCACACCGTGAACACTATCATACTTTAAAAGGTGAGCTAAGGTCTTGGTATCTGTCAGATCGTTAATATGCACAATCTCAACGTCACTTTGATTCAAAGCGGCTCTTAAGATGACACGGCCAATTCGACCAAAACCATTAATACCTACTCGAATTGTCATTAGCTTCTCCTTAGGACACACCTCTTTCATAAAGAGGAAAAATTTCTCAATCATAGGGAGACTTTATACTGTATAGAAGAATAAAAAGCTATACCGTCTGAATCACGGATACACGACACTTTAAAGGGGAAGAAAAACAAGGCCACCATCATAACAAGACCCAAAGGACGTTAAGATGACATATATATTCACGAAAAACCTTCTAATTTTTGCTCTATTATTTGGCGGAACACATTGCTTTGGTGAAGACGAGGACAGCTGGCAACCAACCATAGAACGCACTATTCCTGAAATACCCTGGCTATTTGACAATACAGGACCATGGCACGGTACTTTAAACATTAATCTAAATTACGACGACTTCTATGGGGAGATAGGCGGTCTGTATTTCGTCACCCCATGGTTAGCAGCACAAATAACAATGAGTTACCGAAACACATTAGAAAACGAGATAATAATAAAATCAATATCTTCATCAACAGCTGGGATTAGAGCCGAATTAAGAAATAAAACGATCATGGTGCCCATAGCAGCGTTTGCAGCAGGTCAGGAACAGCAAACCACAGTTAAAAATAGCATTACATATCCTATTCTTACCGGTCATTATGGGCTTCAAATCATGTTAACCCGCTTCTTCTCACTGAACATTATCAAGAGTGTAACAACCAATATCGAAAAAACCAGCGTAGCCAACGGATTCAACAAAACACCACTAAAAGGAGAAACAATATCTTCTTTTCGGTTTATATTCTAATGATCGACCTGTAGCCCTCTGATATCATCTTCCCGCAGAGTTTCAAGTTCACCGAGGGCTTTTCTCGCATCACGAGAAGCACTTTGGGCAACCTCCTTAACCTTCTTCAGGTCACGCTTAATGCGACGCAAATTCACTTCACCCTTTTGCCTATCAAGATAAGCATAAGCCAAATCTTTTACCTGATCCCAGGTATCTCTGCGCTCCTGATTATCCAATGGAGTTAGGCGATCAAGATCAAGTAATGTCGTTCTATGCTGTCCGTCAGCGAGGAAATACCTGACAAAAGCCGCCCAAACAAAATAGATCACTACGGCAACGGCTAGCCCAGATCCAGCGAGTATTTCATAACTAGCAGCTCCCAAAACACCTAGCTGAGTCAAAATACCAAAGCTAGCCAAACCGGCTATCAAACTAATAATTATACCAAAAGACCACATTTTCAGTCGAAAGCGACGCCTAAGAACGGCATAGCTAGCTAAAGCTTCTAGCAAATGTTCCAATCTGCGCCCATGCTCTTCTACATATGTAGCAAGATGATCGAGCCGATGCCTGGGAGCATTAGAAATATCTCTCTTTAAAGAGTTCCTTTGGTTTTCTAGCAAATTAAGAAAATCTTGGTTGTCTGCATTAGCTTGAGGGCCCATCACTTCTGGAGACCATGTTAAATGAATTAATGGTATATCTTTTCTTCCTGTCATTTGGGACAAGTTCCAGCAAAGAGTACCATAAACCCTTAATAAATCATTTAAATTAGTGCATTCATCAACACGGTTTAAAACAAAAACAACCCTATCTTCGTAGGTAGAGCGGGGTAATGTAGACCTCAAACTCTCGTAGGTCTCTTTAATAGTGCCTGCCTTATGAGGATCAAATAAAATCAGAATTAAATCAGCAATCCCCGCCAGATCACCAACCACTTCCTGATAGTTGTAACCACGATCTCGCTCTGCGATAGAATCAACCATTCCGGGAGTATCAATTAAAACTAAATTGTCTAAAAAACTAGATTGAACTTTCTTAAGCCTAAAGTGAGACGAAAACCTCTGACCATGCCTTCTGAGAGCAGAAAACGGATACTGATCGTCATTCAATAAGACTTTGCCATCTTTTTCTTCAATTTCTCCTACATTAGGTCCGTCACGATCAGACTTAGCAATCACGGTAAAAGAATCATCTGTCGGCGCCTGACCTGTTCTCTGCACCTCCATGCCGAGCAATTCATTTATAAGAGTAGACTTCCCGGAAGAATAGTTACCCAAAACCAGAACCATCGGCCGCCATTTGATATTCTCTTCTAAAGGAGATTGGCTATAACGATATTTATGAGCTAATGGAGTCAGCTCACGCTGAACAATATCAACCAACTCTTTTCTTATAGACTCAATATAGTTTTTTTTATAGGTCATAAACAGCTATCCTCAAATCACTAGATTTCAATATTCATTCAGACCTATCTTTGACTTCGCTTCACTTATGGTCATTTTCGACTTACTACTATTATTGCCACCACCACTGCCAGAGCCAACAAATTTGTCTTTACCATCCTTAAAAAAAATATTGAAGGTAGTTAGTGCACCGTATGCTTTAGTTATATAGCCTTGAAACGTGGCCTTCTCTTCTCCTGATAACGGGCTACCATTTAACTTTTGCTCGAGAACGCGCAAAGAATCACGCACAGTCAGAATTTTTTTGAAAAATACCTCAACAGGAATTTCTTTACTCTGAGCATCATTACCTGGTTTCATAACCAAAGAGCCACCACGCCATTTAGGACTGATTTCAATTGGTTTCGGACCAAATTCTTCATCAATTAACTCAATTAAAAAGCGTTTTATTTCCTGGTTATCCACATTCTCCTCCAACCTCAAGAATTATTTCTCTTAAAATATAACATAGTTGACTTAAAGTAATATCTCAAATATGAAGATGAGTTGTCTAAGCAGCTACTGGTTGACAGGGTTTATCCCCATGGATAGCGTTCATGACTGCACAGGAGGATATTTAAATTGGCTCTGTACTATAGACACCTTGATGATCATCTCATTGTGAGTGGTAAAACTTATCCATACAAAGATACTATCAAGGCTTTAGGTGGACGCTTCTTGGGGGAAAATAAAACCTGGCAGATTCCATTCGATAACGAGACCAAACGTGAAATTGATGCCTTGTGCAAAAGTGTAGGAGGGGGCCCATTAAAAATAGTAGAGGAATCGCCACAAAGCTTCGAGCAGACAAGTCATTTAAAGAAAACCATCAAAGAGTCTAAGATAGAAAATTCGATACACCTGTCACTACAGAATCAACAAGATACGCAAACTCATAATATACCAAGTACCAACATTGCTGCTGTGCAATCTAGCGATCTTACTATTAGCGATTTGATGAACCGAGTTCAATTAGCAATCACTCACACTTTCCCTAAAACAGTATGGATTCTAGGTGAAATACAAAATATTAATTTTCGCAAGTCAGGATGCTTCTTTAATATAGCCGAAAAAAAGCAAGGAGCATCGGGATCAGCAACGATCACGGCTAATGCTACTCTATGGAATCAAACACAGAAAATTCTAGCCCGAAAGCTTGGCAAGGATAATCTTGATTCAATGCTCGAGGATGGCCTCAAAGTTAGAATACTTTGTCAGGTTGGCTTTTATAGAGATCGTGGTCAAATTACTCTCAATGTTATGGATCTCGATCCC
This sequence comes from Pseudobdellovibrionaceae bacterium, assembly GCA_002725955.1. Lineage (GTDB taxonomy): Bacteria > Bdellovibrionota_B > Oligoflexia > Oligoflexales > Oligoflexaceae. The sequence goes on along the minus strand of PBRN01000075.1, from coordinate 3,403 downwards.
TCATTCACTAAAGGTGCTCTGGCATTAGCCCGAGAACAATTGCTCAAAAAACTAAAGCAATCTGGAATGGATCAAGCTAACAAGAGACTATACTTATCGACTTTTCCTCTAAAAGTAGGCTTAATTAGCGCTGAAGGGTCAAGAGCCAAGAGTGATTTTTTAGACCAACTCAAAACCTATCGATTTCCTGGAGAGGTCATTTTCTTTCCAGCACAAATGCAAGGGGAAGCAACTCTTAAAGGAGTATCGGAGGGAATTGCTGCTCTGGAAGAATTGAAATGCGATATCATTGTTCTTACCAGAGGAGGAGGTAGCGCTGCGGACCTAAGGTGGTTTGACTCAGAGCAAACCGCTATGGCGATAGCAAAATGCAAAATCCCTATCATTGCGGCTATTGGGCATCATGACGATACTTGTATAGCTGAGGAAATCTGCTACAAACGTGAAAAAACACCTACAGCAGCAGCTGACTTCATTGTTCATATCATTCAAAGTACAAAAGAACTGCTGCATAAAAAGCTTTTGTTTCTATCAGATAGCCTGACACAAAAGGTTCACCAATTTTCTAAGGTTCAAAATGCTATTGCAGATAAAATGTACCATACTGCTGTTCATAGCCTCACACAAAGGTCGCAAAAGCCTGTACAAATTAGCTTTCAATTACAACAGATCCTGCAGAGCAAACAAAATCAAGTACGACAAGGTTTGCAAGAAGCNCACTCCAAAATAGATGCCATTTGTCGACAGAAACTCAGTCNATTGGAACATCAATTTGAATTANCTGCTCATCAAATACATCAAATAAGCCAGCANAAGACTCTGCAAAATCAAGGAATAGTGAATCAAAAGCATAACGAATTACTGACTGCCAGCAGTAAGATTTTCCTGACGGAACAACATAAGCTAGATGGNATAGAGAATCAATTAAAGAGCCAAGTAGTTGCGCAAACCCAAAAAACNGCCATCACTCTGCAAGAGAAATTATTTANGATTCAACAAAGCTATCAGCANAGNCTAATATTCCAAGANCAAAAGCTAAANTTAGCGGAAAAAAAGTTAATTGCTCAAGATCCTTTCCCATGGCTCAAAAAGGGATGGACCNGACTTTTCTGTGACCAAGANGTNCTCACTTCGGGANNTCAGATTAAAAAGGGATCTAAAGTCAGAGCTCGTGTCGCTGATGCAAACTTAGAACTAACAGTAGATCAAATTAATATGAAACCAAGTATCATTAATAGAGAGGCTAATCATGACAAACACNCCTAATGAGTCNGAAACCTATCAGACNATGCTNCATCAAGTTGAAAATATTGTTCGTGAAATTTCTTCACCTGAAGTAGATCTCGATCATATGGTCGAAAAGGTCGAGCGAGGATACAGTTTAATTCAAACGATGCGAGAAAGNTTNGATAAGACTAAGATAAGAATCGATGAGCTCCATAAAAACTANACNGAAACAAATACAAATGAGGCGCCATCGGATGGTTNATAACCATCNNTAAATATATTTNTTGTATCGCTAAGAAAGAATACTCACTCAACACTAGCNCCTGGCTTATTNCCTATAAGTTCTTCGGTCTGGAAATTTCGGGGNACAACATCCAAGTCCGATAACTCTTTAATTTNCTTCTTACCATCATCAGCCTTTAAATCCCGAAATTTACGGGCTGTCACCAAAACCCGAGACTCCAGAGTCCCNACAGTCTTATTGTAACTATTAACAGCAGTTTTAATCGANCTGCCTAAATCGTGCATATGGCCGGATANATCTGCAATACGTTGATATATTTCACGCCCCAGACGNCCCACAACTTCGGCATTCTTTTCTATACTTTCTTGCTTCCAACCATANGCNACTGACTTNAGCATGGCGATCAAAGTCGTAGGAGTAGCAAGTATNACTTTATGATCAACACCCGNTTCGATCAATTGAGGNTCTGACTGCAAAGCAGCACTGAAAAANTTCTCACCCGGCAGNAAAAGNACTACGAATTCAGGNGCTTGNTCAAACTGCTGCCAATATGATTTTTGACCNAGCTGTTGAATATGCTTNTTAACTTGTTCGCTNAAGTGTTTAAGGCATTTCACCTGATCATCGTGACGGTCTTCATCTTGGGCTTGTAAAAANGATTGTAGNGGAGCCTTNGCATCCACCACGATCTGTTTACCNCCAGGCAANCTTATAATCATATCAGGNCGATATACCTTACCTAATTCNGNCGTAGCAGTCTGCTGTTGATAGAAATCACAATACTCNACCATNCCAGCAAGTTCAGCAACACGCTGAAGCTGAACCTCNCCCCAACGCCCNCGGGTNACCGGNGATCGAAGGGCAGTTGTCAATTTNGTGGTNTCCACCACCAANTTGGTTTGACTCCCTTGAAGATCTTTCACCANGTGGGTTAAGGTTTCATAAGCTCCNACCCGNCTGGATTCCAATGAACCTACCTTTTTNTCAAAAGCTTCTAAGGCTACTTTTATGGGATCNAGCATACTTTCAATGGACTGTTTCCTCAAAGTAAAGTCAGACTTNACCAAATCATTTTGACGCGAAAGAGATGACTCAGCTAATTGAAGAAAGTTTCGTGTTTGATTCTGCAAAGCCTCAGAAGTCATTAAATTAAAAGAGTCTTTGAGCCTTTNTTCTGCTTTTTCATAAATNTCTAACTTCGCCGAATTTAGTGAAGTACTATTCTTCAGCTCGCTNGAAAGTAATANATTCTTATTTTCGATCAACAANAGCTTTCTCTCATAACGTAACCTAACNGCAAAGAAAGTAATTANAGTNACTAACAAAGTCCAAATTAACGCTATGATCATCAAGATATTGATAGATAAGGTCACTGTTTTCTCACTTCAGAAATTTTATTAGNAACGTTACGGATAANNGNCNAAAAAACCTATAAATTAATANTCACTATCATATGGATTCGTNATCATATTAAAGGTTTTGCCNGCCCCAGGAGAATTTAACTTGTTATAATTACAGTAATNANNANCCATTATGCCATNCCNCCAATTAATACCGTCATCATCGACAGCAATCTATATGACACAATGACGACAACTCACACATACCCTTGTGCACCGGCCATACCTACCTATATGATGTATACACAAAGGCAAGATATATGCGATAAAAATTAGCAGACAGGCTGGGAAATTAAAGTCCCAGAATGAAGGATATTCAACCTTCTTCGCCAAGTATAAAAAATGATACAGTGCGTGAATCAATATTTACTATGCTGAAATTATATTTAGAGCAAAAGCTTTAGATGGCCGGCTTTACGTTCAAAGTGTCAAGGCATATGGAAACAAATTGAAAACTCTGCTGAAATCTCATTGTACGTCCCGTTGCCACACTAATTACAAAATGATATTCTGTATAAGGCCGATATATCTC